>JADGON010000186.1 GCA_017882945.1 Acidimicrobiia bacterium
AGTGGAGCCGATGAAGATGAAGCGGAGAGCAGGCAATGGCTGGCAACACGATCACGGTGGTCGGGAACCTCACACGGGACCCGGAGATCCGCTACACCGCGTCGGGCCAGGCGAACGCGCGCCTCGGCGTCGCGGTGAGCCGACGGTGGCAGAACCGCCAGACCAACGAGTGGGAGGAGCGCACGAGCTTCTTCAACGTCGTGTGCTGGGGTGACATGGCCGAGAACATCAGCGACTCGATCGCCAAGGGCACTCGCGTCATCGTGCAGGGCCGGCTCGAGCAGCGCAGCTGGGACACCGAGCAGGGCGAGAAGCGCACGGTCGTCGAGATCATCGCCGACGAGGTCGGCCCCAGCCTGCGCTGGGCGACCGCCGAGGTGAAGCGCTCCGAGCGTCGGGGTGGCGGCGGCCAGGGCGGCGCCGGCCAGGGTGGCGGCGGCGACTTCGGCGGTGGACGTCCCGCGCCGGCCCGGGTGCCCGATGCGGGCGCACCGGCCGACGAGTTCGGCGACGAAGAGCCTTTCTAAGCACGCAAACCGGAACGGAGCGGCGAGAACCATGGCAAGAGATCGGGAACGGCGCGGCAAGGATTCGAAAGCCGCCGACCGCAGGCGCACACCCAAGAAGAAGGTGTCGATCCTCAACCAGGACAGCATCGAGTGGGTGGACTACAAGGACGTCAACCTGCTTCGGCGCTTCATGTCCGAGCGGGCGAAGATCCGGGCCCGCCGGGTGACGGGGAACAACGCCCAGCAGCAGCGCGAGGTCGCCCGGGCGATTCGAGTCGCGCGTGAGATGGCGCTGCTCCCCTACAGCGTGCGTCAGGTGACCCAACGCAGCCGCAGTGGCCGACGTGACCGCGGCGACCGCGCGGACTTGTCCGCGCCGATGCCGACACCGGATGCACCGCCGCCCGTGGTCGCGGAGTCCGACGAGCTGCCCGAGGGCGTGACGCTCGAGGCGGTCGACACCGGTGTGACCGTCGGCGACGCGCCGGGCGCGTCGGATGCCGGCGAGTCGGTTGCGGAGTCGGAGGCAGGCGAGTGAAGGTCGTATTGCGCGAAGACGTCGAGAAGCTGGGCCGCAAGGGCGACCTGCTCGAGGTGGCCGACGGGTACGCCCGGAACTACCTCGTACCGCGTGGCCTCGCCATCGTCGCGACCAAGGGGGTCGTCCAGCAGGCCACGGCGATGCGCCGGAACCGTCAGGTGCGCGACGACCGGGACAAGGAAGCGGCCCAGGAGCTGGCAACGCGCCTGACGACGAGTCCGGTCCAGGTCAAGGCGCGTGCGGGCGAGGGCGGCAAGCTGTTCGGGTCGGTCACCTCGGCGGACATCGTCGCCGCGGTGAAGGACCAGACGAAGGTCGAGCTCGATCGCCGGAAGCTCACGCTCGTCGAGCCGCTCAAGGCCCTCGGTCCGGCTGAGGTCCCGGTGCAGCTGCATCCCGAGGTGACGATCAACCTGGCCGTCGAGGTCGTGGCCGAGTAGGGCTCGCTCCGACCCGCTCCGGAGAGCAACGGCAGGTCTCCGAAGTGTCCGGATGGTCCCCGGAATGCCGCGCCGGGAGCCCGATCCGGCGGTATCCCCGTCGCTGTCCCACCCCGGGTCGACAATGGTGCGCGTCCGTTGTCCCCAGGCCTGGGGACAACGGGGGACGTCATCCACAACGAATTCACAGGGAAAACCGGGGTTGCTCCCCTTCCTCTGCACAGGGGGGAGACGCGAGCATTCCCGTGCCCCAGCCGGACGGCGAAGGCACGGACGAAGGGGTCGCGTGGTTCAGTCGATCGATGAAGAGCGGGTACGACGGCGCAGCGCCTCACGCATCCCGCCCCACAACCTCGAGGCCGAGGAGTCCCTGCTCGGGTCGATGCTGCTGTCCCGCGATGCGATCACCGCGGCGGTTGAGGCCCGGGTCGACGCCAGCGACTTCTACAAGCCGGCCTACGGCCATATCTTCGAAGCGGTCTGGTCCCTGTACGAGCAGGGGGAGCCGGTCGACCCGGTGACCGTGGCCGAAGAGCTCCGCCGGGCGGGTCTGCTCGAGGCGCTCGGCGGCAAGGGGACGCTCACCCAGATCCAGGCATCCACTCCCGCATCGGCGAATGCCGGTCACTACGCCAAGATCGTCAGCGAGCTCGCGCTGCTGCGCCGGCTCATCACGGTCTCGGGCGAGATCGCCGAGTCCGCGTACAACCAGCCCGACGACGTCACCGAGACCGTCGACCGGGCCGAGGCGATGGTCTTCGAGGTCGCCGAGAAGCGGATCTCGGAATCACTGGTGCGTGTATTCGAGGCCGTGACCGCGACGGTCGACCAGCTCGAAGCGCTCTACGGCGAGAGCGACACGATGACCGGGGTCCCGACCGGGTACACCGAGCTCGACAACATCCTCCTCGGGCTCCAGCCCTCGAACCTCATCGTCGCCGCCGCCCGTCCGGGCATGGGCAAGACGAGCTTCGCGCTGGGCGCGGCGGCGAACGTCGCGATGGTCAGCCGGCGACCGGTCGTGTTCTTCTCCATGGAGATGGGCGCGGTCGAGCTCACCAAGCGCATGCTGGCGGCCGAAGCGCGCGTCGACGCGCGCAAGCTGCAGACCGGGGACCTGAAGGACGCCGACTGGAGCCGGCTCAACGCGGCGATCAGCCACCTCGGTGAGGCACCGCTGTTCATCGACGACAACCCGCACTGCACGGTCATGGAGATGCGCGCGAAGGCCCGGCGAATCAAGGCGCGCCACGGCGACCTCGCGCTCGTGGTCGTCGACTACCTCCAGCTGATGAGCTCGCCGCGACGGTCAGAGAACCGCCAGGTCGAAGTGTCCGAGCTCTCTCGCGGCCTCAAGATCCTCGCTCGTGAGCTCGACTGCCCCGTCATGGCGCTCTCACAGCTGAACCGCCAGCTCGAGTACCGCCAGGACAAGCGCCCGATGCTCGCCGACCTCCGCGAGTCCGGATCGATCGAGCAGGACGCGGACGTCGTGCTGTTCATCTACCGCGACGAGGCGTACAACCCGGAGTCCGATCAGCGCGGCGTGGTCGAGCTGATCGTGGCCAAGCACCGAAACGGTCCGACCGGCGTGGCCCGCCTGGCCTTCCTCGACCACTTCGTGAAGTTCGCCAACATGGCCCGCGAATAGCGCGTTCCTGCTCCACTCGGTCGTGATCGACGGAAGCCTCGTGATCGCCACCCGTGAGGCTTTTCCACATGCGGATGGCCCGGCGCGAGCGCGTGGTGATGCTCGTGGTCATCGTGGCGCTGCTGCTTGCCACCGCCTGGGCGTCCGTGGATCGATCGACGGTCTCGCGCCCGAGCTCCTCACCGATCACCGGGCCGCAACGGAGCTCGACCGGTTCGCTCTTGTCGGTCGACCTCACCGACGCCGTCACGGTCCCGATGCTCGGGGTCTCCCGGGCGCGGTCGCGGACCAGGGCGAGCACTGGCGGTTCCGCCTCACGGTCGGGCCCGACCGCGTCGGCGAGATCCGGCGCAGCGCCGAGCAGCTGCGCGCATCCGGCTGGAAGATCACGATCCCGGCCGATGCCGCGGACCAGCTCCCGGAGGCGCAGCGTTCGAGCTAGACCCCCATGAGTCGTCCCGAACGCGCCGGGCCGC
>JADGON010000187.1 GCA_017882945.1 Acidimicrobiia bacterium
CTCGTCGGGGAGTGGTGGTTGGACCGGCTGGACCGGCTGGTCGCGCGCGCCTCGAAGATCGGGACCCAGGCGTTCTTCGCGAACGAGGAGTTCCTCTGGTCCTACGGGCTCGAGGCCAACTGGGGCGTCATCCGCAAGGAGCTCGACGAGGTGCTCGAGTACCGCGACGCGCTCCCCAACTTCCAGGACATCTCGACCGACCAGGAGTCCATCACCGACGACGACCGGTGGAAGACGTTCTTCCTCTACGGCTTCGGGTTCCGCTCCGACACGAACTGCGCGCTCTGCCCGGAGACCACCCAGTTGGTCGAATCCATCCCGGGCATGAAGACCGCGATGTTCTCGATCCTGTCAGCGCGCAAGCACATCCCGGACCACTGCGGGCCGTACAAGGGCATCGTGCGGTACCACCTCGCGCTGAAGGTCCCGGAGCCTCGCGAGCAGTGCCGCATCCGCGTCGGCGAAGAGATCGTGACGTGGGAGGAAGGCCGCAGCCTGATCTTCGACGACACCTATGAGCACGAGGTGTGGAACGACACCGACGACGAGCGCGCCGTGCTCTTCATCGACGTCGTGCGACCCCTGCGATTCCCGATGAACGTCCTGAACTGGCTCGTCATCACCGCGATCGCGCGATCACCGTTCATCCTGGACGCGAAGCGACGCCACCTAGCGTGGGAGCAGCGCTTCGCCGCGGCTCGCGTCGGAGGCCTGCCAGAGTTCTCGCGCGGCACCTCGACGCAGCTTGCCGCTCGTGGTCCGAGGGATGAAGCCGGCCGGGACGAGCTGCACGACATCCGCGGCTAGCCCGGCATCCGCGAGTCGCGCCCGCAGCGCGAGCACGACCTCCCCCGCACGCGCGCTCTTGTACCGCGACTCGGCCAGCACGACGACGTGCTCGCCGTGGGGACCGACGTCGCCGAACGCGACGACGCGATCGGGCAGCACGCCCTCGAGCCCCTGCACCGCGAGCTCGAAGTCCGAGGCTGCGATCCGCTGCCCGTTCCGGTTGATCATCTCCTTGAGCCGCCCCACGATGATGACCTCGTCGTCCACGATCTGCGCGACGTCACCGGTGCGCAGCCAGTCCCCGTCGAACGCGGCCTCCGTGGCTTCGGGATCGTCCAGGTACCCGGACATCGCCCCGGGGGTCCGGGTGAGGAGCTCGTTCGTGTGCGGGTCGACCCGGATCTCGACGCCGGGAATCGCGCGCCCGCAGGACACCCACCGGTGCAGGCCGTCCTCGACCGTGCGAAAGCGCGTGCCCAGAGGCTTGGCGGTGACGGCCAGCGTGGCCTCCGCGAGGCCGTAGGTGGGGCACAGCGCGTCGGGACGGAGCCCCAACGGCTCGAACACCTCGGCGAAGCCCTCGATCACGTCGGGCCGGATCTGCTCCGCGCCGACGAGGAGCGTGCGCACCGAGGAGAGGTCCGCTTCCCCACCCCGGCGACGCCACCGCCGGGCGATCAGCTCCAGCGCGAACGGAGGGGCGATCGCGATGGTGACGTCGAGCTGCCCGAGGAGCTCCACCCACCGGCCGGGGCTGCGCAGGAAGCTCTCGGTCGGCCACTGGTGCAGCGTGCCGCCGGTATGCAGCGCGTTGATCACGGTGCCGATGAGGCCCATGTCGTGGAACAGCGGCAGCCAGGAGAAGCCGCTGTCGGCCTCGGTCAGGTCCCACTGCTCCCGGATCCCGCGGAGGTTCGCGAGCACTGCGGCCTGCGAGATGACGATGCCCTTCGGGTGTCCCGTCGTGCCCGACGACGGCTGGATGAACGCAACCGGATTGGGAGGCCCGGCCGGGACCGGGTTGCCGCGGCCGCCGTCGATCCCGATGGCCCGCAGCTCGGGGACCGCGGTTCCGAAGGCGACCGCGCTGGCCGAGTCCGTGGCCAGGGCGGCGATCCCCATGTTCTCGACCCGGTCGCGCAGGATCGCGCACCACGGGTCCGAGCCTGCCCGCCCGGCCAACCCGAGCGGCACCGGGATCGCGCCAAGGTGCTGCATCCCGTAGAACGCGTCGCAGAACACCGCGCGGTCCTCGGCCAGGATCCCGACGCGCTGGCCCGGCGCGATGCCCGCGTCCGCGAGCTGCCCCGCGACACGCGCCGCGCGCACGGGAAGGTCCGCGAACGTGCACTGCTCGCCGGTCGCGAGGTAGTTGTAGAGCACCGTGCGGTCGAGGCGCCCGGCGCGCTCGTCCATCAGCTCGACGATGGTGTCGATGCCGGCTTCCTCTCCGCTCACGACGCGCCCTTCGCGGATGCGGAGCGGGCTTCGGCTTCCAACGCAGCGATGAGCTGGCCCACGGTCGTCGCACCCTCGAGCGACTCCTCGGGGAAGACGATGCCGAGCTCGTCTTCGGCGTCGTAGATGATCTCCATGATCTCGAGCGACGAGAGCCCGAGCGTCGCGAGCTCGAGGTCGTCGGTCACGAGGTCCGGCGCGACTCCGAGCGCGGCCGCGAGGCGCGGGCGCATGAACTCGGCCACGCCCACCTCGCTCATCGGACCACCCGGGCGTAGGTCTCGAGGCAGCGATCGACGTCCGCTTCCTCGTGGACCGAGGTCGTGCTGAGCCGGAGCAAGGCCTCACCGCGCGGCACTGCAGGGAAGACGCCGACGTTCACGTAGATCCCGGCTTCGAACAGCGCGCGCCAGGCCAGCGTCGCCTGCCACTCGTCGCGCATGCGCACGCCGACGATCGCACTGCCGGCGAACGAGACGTCACCGCCGATCCCCCGCAGCCCGTCGGCGAGCCGCGTGGCCAGCGCAATCGTGTGGTCACGCCGCCACGGCTCGCTCCGGCAGATCCGCAGCGCTTCCTGCGCCGCACCAACCGCGGCCGGCACCGCGGACGCGGTGAACACGAACGGTCGCGCGTGGACGCGGAGGTGCTCGATCACGTCCGCA
>JADGON010000188.1 GCA_017882945.1 Acidimicrobiia bacterium
AGTGCGTCGCCGTCGGCCAGGCGGAGATCTCTGAACGCGCCGACGAGCGCGCGAATGGTGGACGGGTGCCCCGCGACGGGCGCGAACACACCCGGATCCTCCGCCAGCGCGACTCGAGCAGCTTCGAAGCGGGCTTCGGGGGTGAGCGGTACGCGATCGGGTTCCGCGAGGAAGGGCGCGCCGAGCAGCTCCGCGACGCGATTGAGCGCGAGGAACCGGACGTTGACGAGCCCGGGCGCGTGCTCAGCGCCGAACCGGGCGCCGTGACGACGAAGCGAGAGACCGGCGTAGTTGGACGGCACTACGACGGTGACGGGGGCCAGCGGGTCGTCGCCTTTGGCCTCCGCGACGAGCGCCTCGAGGGCCGCACGGGCGGGGCATCCGAACGCGGAGAGGACCAGCCGATGCATGAAAGCCACACTAACGACGGGTTGGGACAAGATCAGTTGACCGGCGCGCCCTCGATCTTGCAGTCCCATGTGGGAATCTAGGGATCTTCATGGAACGCCCTCCGCACCGACTGGTGCGCCTCGTCGTGATCCTCGTGCTCGGCGGGATCGGTATCGGTGCGTGCCTTGCTGCGCTGGTCCCGGGCGTCGAGAAGATCGCGGGCTCCAGCCAGTACTCGGGCAAGGTCGGGCCGCTGCTGAGCCGTCAGTGCAGCATCTGCGGCGAGCCCACGCTCGTCTACGACAAGGACGGCAGGTATCTCGACACGCTCGGAACGCTCGACCGCCGTCCGGTCAAGCTCAACCAGGTCCCGAAGCAGCTGATCGACGCGGTGCTGGCCACCGAGGACCAGACCTTCTACGACAACCCCGGTGTGGACCTGCAGTCCATGGTGCGGGCGTTCCTCGAGAACGTCGACAAGGGTGGTGTCGAGCAGGGCGGGTCGACCATCACCCAGCAGCTCATCAAGAACCGGGTGATCAAGAACCCCAAGCGCGATCTCGAGCGCAAGCTCAAAGAGGCCGCGCTCGCGATCCGCCTCAACGAGGAGTGGTCGAAGAACCACATCCTCGAGGAGTACCTCAACACGGTGTACTTCGGGCAGGGCGCCTACGGCGTCAAGGCGGCGGCCGCGCGGTTCTTCGACAACACCCCGCTCGACAAGATCACGCTCGCGGAGGCCGCGCTTCTCGCGGGTCTCATCAAGAACCCCCAGGGCGACAACCCGTTCGCGAACCCCAACAACGCGATCGAGCGCCGCGCCAATGTGCTGAGCCAGATGGTGAAGCAGCGCTACATCACGAAGCAGCAGGCCGCGGTCGCGAGCGTGCAGCCACTGCCGAAGATCCCGCCCCCGGCGGAGTTCCGTCCCGACAACTACTACGTCGCCCAGGTGCGTGACCTCCTCCTGGGCGATCCCCGCTTCGGCTTGGGCGCGACGGACAACGAGCGCAAGGACAAGCTGAACCGCGGCGGACTCCGGGTCTATACCGCCTATGACGCACGCACCGAGCTGCTCGCGCAGGCCGCGATCGACACCACGATCCCTGTGACCCAGTTCAAGGCGGCGATGGCCGCGATGGATCCCCACAACGGTGACGTGAAGGCCATCGTCGCCGGGCCGCACCTGACCTTCAACGACACGCAGTACAACCTGGCGACGATGAAGGGGACCGACGGTCGCCAGCCCGGCTCGACGTTCAAGGCGATCGTCCTCGCGGCTGCACTCGAGAACGGATTCTCGGTCAAGGACTCCATCGACGGAACGTCGCCGTGCACGCTGAACATCACGGGATTGAAGTTCGACCCGAAGCGCCGCACGCAGAACGCGGAGGGCCACGGAGGGGTCCAGAGCCTCCGGAGCGCGACCGAGAACTCCGTCAACTGCGCGTACTTCCGCCTCGGCGCCGCGGTCGGCCTCGACAAGGTCGTGGACATGGCCAAGCGCCTCGGGGTCACGCACCGCATCAACCCCGGCAACTACTCGCTCTCGATCGGCTCGTCCGACGGTGTCTCCCCGCTGGACATGGCGACGGTGTTCGCGACGTTCGCGGCGGACGGGGTGCGCCACGACCCGGTCTTCATCAAGAAGGTCGAAGACGCGAGCGGTCACGTCATCTTCGAGGACAAGGGTGAAGGCGTCCGGGCCATCGACCCGCAGATCGCCCGGACGGTCACCGACGTCCTCCGGGGCGTCATCACCCAGGGAACCGGCACGAGGGCCCGCCTTCCCGATGGCCGGGTGGCGGCCGGCAAGACCGGGACGACCGACCGCGAGCACGACGCCTGGTTCGTGGGGTACACACCCCAGCTGGTCGCCGCGGTGTGGATGGGCAACCCGCTCCGGACCGAGGGCATGAGCTACGTCGGCAAGTTCAGCCCCGTCTTCGGCGGAACGTGGCCCGCGCTGATGTGGCAGAAGTTCATGTCGCTCTCGCTGGCCGGCCAGCCTGCGCAGCAGTTCTTCCCACCCGACCAGAAGCTGTGGCCGTATGGGAAGTACGTCTCCGAGAACGGTCGGGGCAAGACGGCTTCGAGCTCGGGCCGGTTCCCGACCTCGACGAGCAAGCCACCTCCGTTCTACGGATTCCCGCCGCCGCAGTCGACCGTGCCGGCAACCACGGCCACGACCACACCGCCCGCCACGACCGGGACGGTGCCCGGCCCCACGGGGCCGTGATCCGCGAGGACGACCGGTAGGCTCGCCCTCGATGACTCCGCTCGAGCAGCTCCTCGTGGTGCAGGAGCACGACTCGGCTGCCGAGGGTCTGCGTCACCGGCGGGCAATCCTCCCCGAGCGTGAAGTGCTCGCCCGCGCCGAAGCCGAGGTCGCGGCCTTGGAGCCCCAGCTCGCAGACGCCCGTGGGCGCCGCGACGAGGTCGCTCGGGAGGTGAAGCGTCTCGACGACGAGAGCGCCGCAGTGACCGCCCGCGTCAAGGAGGTCGAGAAGCTCATGTACTCGGGCTCGGTGAGCTCACCTCGGGAGCTGCAGGCGATGCAGGCCGACGTGGAGCAGCTCAACAAGCACAGCCGGACGCTCGATGATCGCGAGCTCGAGCTGATGGAGCGCCAGGAGGCGCTCGACAGTGAGGTGGGGGGGATCGAGCAGCGGATCGGTGATCTGCGGGCCGAGGCGGACACCGCGCGCGGTGCGCTCGTCGAGAAGGAGTCTGCGATCGACGCGGAGCTCGCGGTCGAGCTGGAAGCGCGAGGAACCGCTGCCGGCGTGCTCTCCCCGGACCTGCTGGCGGCGTACGAGCGGATCCGTCAGAGCAACCATGGCGCCGGTGTCGCGCGTCTGATCGGGAACACCTGCCAGGGCTGCCGGCTGACGATCCCGGCGACCGAAGTCGACCGCATCCACCGCCAAGGTGCCGAGGGGACCGTGTTCCATTGCGACAACTGCGGCGCCATCCTCGTCCCGACGACGTGACGGTCGACGTCGTCGAGATCCAGTCCGATGGTGGGGCCCGCGGGAATCCGGGGCCGGCAGCGATCGGCGCGGTCGTGCTCGACGTCACAGTTGATCCGCCGGTGCGGCTGGCCAGTGTGAGCGAGTGCATCGGCATCACCACCAACAACGTGGCGGAGTACCAGGCACTCATCGCCGGCCTCGAGGCCGCGCGCGAGTTCGGGCCGCGCTGCGTGCGCGTCCGCGCCGACTCGGAGCTGATCATCCGCCAGCTCGAGGGTCGCTACCGGGTGAAGAGCGCGCTGCTCAAGCCGCTCTACGAACAGGCGCGCACGCTGCTCGCGGAGTACGACGAGGTCGATCTGGCCCACATCCGTCGAGAGCTGAATGTCGACGCCGACGCGCTCGTCAATGCAGCACTCGACGCGGAGTCCTGAGGACGCTCCGATGCTGCTGTGGTACCTCGCGCCGTCGATCGTGGCCGTGCACGACATCTTCCGCAGCCGGGGTCTGGACTACCGGCTGATCGCGCTGGGCGCGCTCCTGCCGTTGCTCATCGACGCGCCGTTGGGCTATTTCGCGTACGGGCACTCGCTGTTCGTCGCCGTCGCCGCGCTCGGCCTCGTGATGGCCGGCACCATCGGTCGCTCGCGGTTGCTGCGGCGCCGGCTCATCTGCCTCCCGATCGGCTGGCTCTGCGGCTTGGTCCTCTCGGGCGCCTTCCTGCACGACGTCTCGTTCCTCTGGCCGCTCCTCGGCTCCGACTTCCCCGACGATTCACTGATCCCGCCGATCACGATCCTCGTGCTGCTCGACGCGGCGGGCCTTGCCGTGGGCGTCTGGGCGTGGGGCCGGTTCGGGCTGCGCGACCCGGCGACCCGTGGCGCGTTCTTTCGCAATGGGCGGCTCAAGGAGCAGGTGTCGTGATCCTCTTCGCTCGGCACGGGCAGACCGAAGCGAACCGGCAACGGCTCGCACTCGGTCGCGCCGATCCGCCACTCACCGAGCTCGGTTCGCAACAGGCGGCAGCTCTCGCGACGCGTTGCGCGACGATCGGCATCGCGAGGGTGTACGCGAGCCCGTTGCTGCGGGCCCGCGAGACCGCCGCGCCGATCGCGGCTGCGGCGGGTGTGGAGGTCGTCATCGACGACCGGCTCATCGAGCTGGACTACGGGGAGTGGGACGGGAAGAGCTTTCCCGATCTCCCGGCGGAGGCTCTCGCCCGCTGGCGCAACGACCCGACGTTCGCACCCCCGGGAGGCGAGAGCCTGCGCGCCGTCAGCTCCCGCGTCGCGGCATTCTGCACCGAGGTGCTCGAGGGACCGACCGTGGTGGCGGTCAGTCACGTCTCACCGATCAAGGCCGCCGTCACGTGGGCGCTGGGCGCGAGCGAGGAGCTCGGATGGCGGATGTTCCTCGAGGTCGGGTCGATCACGCGCATCGCGGGCCGCGACGGTCAGGGCAGCCTCGTGGGCTTCAACGACACGTCACACCTGCCGCGCCGGGCGGAGTGATCGGTCAGGCGGAGGTCACCGGGATCGTGGACCGCACCGGGCGCGCAGGGAGGTTGTGGGTTCCGGTGGCGTCGATCACGAAGCGACCTTCCCCGGGACCGTCGGCCACCGGCATCCCGAGCGCCTCGAGCAGGGCATGGTCCTCTTCCGGCGCGCGGCCGCCCGTCGTGAGGTAGTTCCCGACGATCAGGGCGTTCGCGCCGGCAAGCAGACCCATCCCCTGGAGCTCGCCGAGGACGTACTCGCGGCCACCGGCGAGGCGGAGCCACGCGCTCGGGAGCACGAGTCGGAACAGCGCGATCGCTTGGAGCGCCTCACGCGGGGTGATCTTGCGTTGCTCACCGAGCGGCGTCCCACTCGGGAGGAGGAAGTTGATCGGCACCTCGCACGGCTCCAGCTCGGCGAGCTCGAACGCGAAGTCGATGCGTTGATCGAGCGTCTCGCCCATCCCGAGGATGCCGCCGCAACACAGCTCCATCCCCGCGTCGATCGCAAGCTTCGCGGTCTCGACCCGATCGTCGTAGGTGTGCGTCGTGCAGATCGACGGGAACACCTCGCGGGGTGCCTCGAGGTTGTGGTTGTACCGGCGCACGCCCGCGGCGGCGAGCCGTTCGGCCTGCGGCCGGGTGAGGAGCCCCAGCGAGCACGCGACCTCGAGGCCCGTCTCCGCGTGCACGGCGTCAACGGTCTCGATGACCTTGTTGAGCAGGCGCTCCGACGGTCCACGCACGGCGACCACGATGCAGAACTGGGTCGCGCCTGCGGCGCGCGTCGCGCGCGCTGCTTCCACCACCTCGTCGACGTCCAGATACGCGTAGACGTCGACGCCGGTGTCGAACTTGACCGACTGCGAGCAGAACGCGCAGTCCTCCGGGCACGCGCCGGACTTGGCGTTGATCAGGCTCTCGAGCTCCACGTCGGCACCGCAGTAGGTGAGCCGGACCTTGTGGGCGAGCGCGATCAGGTCGGGCAGCTCGTCGAACGGGAGTGCCGCAACCGATCGGACCTCGTCCCGCGTGAGGGAGCGACGCTCGTCGAGCAGTGCCTGCTCGGCGACCTGGAGGGGAAGGGAGGGCAATGGAGGTCCTCTCGCGACGGCTGGAGCCCCGAGCGTACGCGAAACCTGCAAATGGCCTCGATCTAGTGTGCGGTCATGGCTGATCGGGTGACCGTCGACGTCGTGGTGGTGGGGGCGGGGCTCGCCGGGCTCAGCGCGGCCCGGGCGCTGATCGCCCAGGACAAGACCGTCGTGGTGCTCGAAGCGCGAGACCGGGTCGGCGGGCGCGTGCACGGCCAGACGCTCTCCGACGGCGAGACCGTCGTCGAAGTCGGCGGGCAATGGATCGGTCCCGGTCAGCACCGGATGATCCGGCTCTCGAACGAGCTCGGCCTCGAGAGGTTCCCGACCTACAACGAAGGCGACAACCTCTTGCGCTTCGGCGAGAAGCAGGGCCGGTACGAGGGCGCCATCCCGAAGATCAGTCCCCTGACGCTCGCCGACATGGGCGTGGCCCAGATGCGGCTGGACCGCCTCGCCCGGCAGGTCCCGCTCGAGACGCCGTGGACGGCCCGTCGCGCGGAGCGGTGGGACTCGATGACGTTCGAGACCTGGATCGTCCGCAACGCTCGTACCGAGAAGGCGCGGAGCCTCCTGCGCCTGTACTCCGAGGCGGTGTTCGCGGCCGAGGCCAAGGACTTCTCGCTCCTGCACGCGCTGTACTACACGCACTCCGGCGGGGGAGTCGACGCACTGGCCGGGGTGAAGGACGGTGCACAGCAGGATCGGTACGTCGGCGGCTCACAACGCATGCCGATGCGCATGGCGGAAGATCTGGGCGACGACGTGGTGCGCCTGAGCGCGCCGGTGCGACGCATCGAGCAGCGCGCTGACGTGGTCACGGTGCTCGCCGACGGGGTGCTCGTGACCGCGCGTCATGTGATCGTCGCGATCCCGCCTGTGCTTGCCGGCCGCATCGACTACGACCCGGCCCTGCCCGGCCATCGAGACCAGCTCACGCAGCGGGTGCCGGCCGGTTCGGTGATCAAGTGCAACGTGGTCTACGACTCGCCGTTCTGGCGCGCCGACGGCCTGACCGGCCAGGCGACGGGAGACGAGGGCCCCGTCAAAGTGGTCTTCGACAACTCGCCGCCGTCCGGCAGTCCCGGTGTGCTGCTCGCGTTCCTCGAAGGTGAGAACGCGCGCATCCTCAATCGCGCGTCTGCCGATGACCGGCGGGCCGCGGTCGTCGCCGGTCTCGTCCGCTTCTTCGGGCCGAAGGCGGCAGCCGTGACCGAGTACGTCGAGCTGGACTGGTCCGAAGAGCAATGGACGCGCGGTTGCTACGGCGCCCACTTCCCGTGTGGCGTCTGGACGCAGTACGGCCCGGCGTTGCGCGAGCCGTGCGGTCGCATCCATTGGGCCGGCGCGGAGACCGCGACGATCTGGAGCGGGTACATGGACGGTGCGCTGCAGTCGGGAGCACGCGCAGCCACCGAGATCATCGCCGCGTCGTAGCGCCGGCTACCGGCAGGCGGTGCGAGGCGCCTTCAGCGTCTTGGTCTTCTTCAACGAGTTGAAGTTCTTCGCGTTGGCCGCCGCGCAGAACTTCTTGACTCCCAGGCGGTACTCGATGTTCATGACCGCCTTCCCCGCCGCGCCGAACGGAGCCAGCAGTCCGCACTCCTGGTACTGGAAGCACTGCTCGTTGAGCGCCCAGTCGAAGTAGCTCACGAGCTGGGAGACCTGGTCCAGGTCGTTCTTCAACGCGACGGTGAGGCCGCGTGCGTGCGCGGCATTGGCGATCGACGCGTTGTACGCGAGCTGGTCCGCGGCCGTGAGCGGGAAGCCCGTCGCATTCGTGTAGCCATCGAC
>JADGON010000189.1 GCA_017882945.1 Acidimicrobiia bacterium
GCGTCATCGGCGCAGAGACAGACGACGAAGTGGTTGGGCGCGACGGTGCCCCGAACGCCCAGCGTGCGCCCGTTGTCCATCTCACGCAACAGCTTGCGTGCAATCTCGACCGGCTGGAGACCGCTGCGGAAGGCTTTGCCGAAGGCACCCTCCACCAGCCGCTCGAGCCGACGCTCGAAGCCCTGGACTCCCATTGGCCCCGAGTGTACGGCCCTGACCCCCCGATAGCGGGCACAACGACGCGCCGGGGGGATGGGTCAGCCGACGGGGACGGCGTCCCGCTCGTGGTCGGCGCGTTCCAGGATCTCCTTCGGGACGAGCCCGCGTGTGACCCAGTGGTGCTTCGTATCGGCCCAGACCAGCAGCGGTGGCAGCACGACGAGGGCGCTCAGCAGCGCGACGGTGACGTTGAGGGCCACGACGAGGCCGAAGTCCCGCAGCAGGGGGAGTGACGAGGTGGCGATGACCGCGACACCGGAGATCGCGGTGAGGGCCGAGACGATGAACGCGCGTCCGGTGCGGGACGCGGTGACGTCCATGGCCGAGCGGGGCAGCAGCCCGCGCCGCCGTTCCTCCACGAAGCGCAACAAGATCAGCGAGGTGAACTCCGTGCAGGCTGCGACCACCAGCGGCCCGCCGACCGCAGTCATCGGGCTCAGCTTGAGGCTCAGCGCGTACGCGAACAGCGTCGCGGCGCCGACCGCGATGAGCACGGGGACGAGCGAGAGCAGCGCGCGGATGACGCTGCGGAGCCGGACCGAGAGGAACAGGAACACGAACAGGATCGCGAGGTACGTGAGCAGGACCCGGTTCGCCTCGAGGTTGTCGAGCAGACCGACGCCGACGACGGCAAGTCCGGAGGGGGTCGCCCGCACCCCGGCCGGCGGGTTCGTCGTCTTGCGGATCTCCCGGACGACGACCGCGCGCGCGTCGAGCCCGCTCGGTCCGGTGCGGAAGACGAGGTTGAGCGCGCCGGCGCTCGGGTTGGCGGTCGAGAGCTGCACGTCCTTGGGCGCGACGTCGTAGGCCGCTTTCACCTGGTCGCCGGTCGGAGTGATGTGGCTGGCCCCGGGAATGTCGCTGAGGTCGCTGACGACCTCGACGATGCTCGAGCCGGTCAGCAGGGTGCGCTGGTTCTCCTTGATCTGCCTGCGGGTGAACGCGTCCAGGAAGCCGACGGTCTTGTCGTTGAAGTCCTGCCCGGACTTCACGTACACGCCGAGCTCGCTCGACGAGCCGGTCTCCTTGTCGAGGACGTGCAGGTCCTTGATCACCTGCGACTTCTGGTTGACCCACTGCACCGGGTCGGTCTGGAGCACGAGCTTCCCCTCCACGAGGATGCCACCCGCAAAGATCAGGATGCTCGCGATCGCCAGCCCCATCGCGAGCTTGGCGGGGACGCTGCCGAGCCATACGACGAGTCGGCCCAGCGGGCCTTGGCGGAAGTCCTTGCGCTTGGTGGGCGACTTGTACTCACGGATGCCGAGGATCGCGAGCGGCGCAATGATGCTGTTCACGCAGATCGCGGCCACGCCGACTGCCAGCAAGAGGCCGAAGTCGCGCAGCATCGGCACCTTCGCGAAGTGCAACGCGGAGAAGGCGAAGATCGCGTCGAACGTGACGACGAGCAGGGCCGGGCCGAGGTTCCGGGAGGTCTCCTGGATCGGGTGGGGGGCGCGGTCGACGACGACCTCTTCCTCCACCCGGGCGTGCATCTGGATCGCGTAGTCGATGCCGATGCCGAGCATCACCGGCAGGCCGCCGATGGTGACGATCGTCAGCGGGATGCCCAGATAGCCGGCGATCCCGAACGCCCAGATGACGCCGATGACCACGACGCCGAGGGCGAGCAGGCGCCACCGCACGCTGAACAGCACCAGCAGGATCAACGCCATGATCGCCGCCGCGATCGCTCCGAGCGTGAGCATCCCTCCGGTGAGGTAGTCGTTCACGTTCTTGAGCAGGACGGGCGCGCCCGTGGTGACGATGGACGCGTGCTGGAAGTGGAGCTTCTTCGCTGCGTCCTGCACGAGCACCGACGCCTTGCCTTCGTTCTCGATCGACGCGTTGCCCGGCAGTCTCGTGACGATCTGCGCGTGGCGATCGTCAGGGAAGTTCGCGAGGAGGGGCTTGCGGATCTTGCCCTGGTTGTCGTGGAGCAGGAAGTCCACGTACGCGGGGTTGTCGAGCGTGCGTTCGGCGACCGGGATCGTGCTGATGCGGGTCAGCGTGGTGGCGGCGTCCGCGCTGCGGGCGGCCTTGCCGGCGGGATCCGTCTCCTTCGCCACGGCATCGAGGAGGATCTTGCCCGCGACTCCCTGGGTCGGGTCCCCGCCCGGGCCGGTGACCAATGCGTCGTTGAACTGCAGTGCCGTGAGCGGGCTCACGACGTTGGCGACGTGGCCGCTGCTGCGCAGCTTCTTGTCGACCGCCTTCCACTGCGCGATGTTCTCGGGTGTGAAGAGCTCCTTGACGTTGTGACCCGGCTCCATGGTCACGAGCGTGACCATGGCCTGGCCGCCGAACAGCTTCTGGTAGGCGACGCTGTCCTTGAAGACCTGGTCGCTCTTATTGAGGTAGCTGTCCTGGCCGGTCGCGAACTTCAGGTTCGTGATGCCGTAGCCGAGTCCGACGGTGGCGATCGCCCCGATGCTGAGCACGATGATCCAGTGCTTGCCGAGGTTGAGCCCCAACCAACCCCAGAACTTGTGCACGATCGGGCCCCCCGATTGCGGTTGTCTTCTGACGGGACGATACCGAGTGTGCCGGTGACTTGATAGGGACTTCAGTCCCAAGTCCAGACGCTGGAGGTCGTGGCCGCTTGCGCCGCAGCGCTACCCTCGTCACTCCACTCGGGCGAGTGGCGGAATTGGCAGACGCGCAGGCTTCAGGTGCCTGTGTCCGAAAGGATGTGGGGGTTCAAGTCCCCCCTCGCCCACTCACTCACGACGACCCAGCGACGGGCCGACCGAGGCCGGTCACGGCTCGGGGCTCGCGCTGCCGAGGTAGCTCGATTCGAGCAGGCTGCGGTTGGCGGCGAGCTCGGCAACCGTGCCCTGCAAC
>JADGON010000190.1 GCA_017882945.1 Acidimicrobiia bacterium
CCGTGACCTCTCGCCTCGGTAACCGTGATGCCGGGGACGTCCAGGGCGTGCAGCGCCGAAGTCACGCCCTCCACCATGTGCGGTTTGATGACCGCGACCACGAGTTTCATTGAGCTCCTCTCGGGCCGCGCGCTGCCGTGACCACGACGGCAGTACCCACGCGACAGGGCGGAACGTATTGGCGCTACGTACCGGGGGGATCTCAGAAGTGTGACGGGCGTGTGAACGTCGGCGGCTCGTAATGTTCTCGCCATGCCGGAACCCACCCGTCGACCGACGGCGTCCCGCACCACCGTCGCCATCGTTCCCCATACCCACTGGGACCGAGAGTGGTACTCGCCGTTCCAGGCCTTCCGGCTGCGCCTCGTCGCACTGCTCGACGACTTGCTCCCACTCCTCGAACGGGACCTCTCGTACGCCCGGTTCCTGCTCGACGGGCAGACCGCGGTGCTCGACGACTACCTCGAGGTCCGACCCGAGGCCGCGAGCGCGCTGCGCCGGCTCGCGACCAGCGGCCGGCTCGCGGTCGGTCCGTGGATGATCCTCATGGATGAGTTCATGGTCTCGGGCGAGACGATCGTGCGCGACTTGCAGCTCGGGATGGCCCGTGCCACCGAGCTCGGCGGCGCGATGCCGGTCGGCTACCTACCCGACATGTTCGGACACGTCGCCCAGATGCCCCAGCTGCTGCGCCAGGCCGGTCTCGAGCACGCGGTCGTGTGGCGGGGCGTCCCCGCGGCAGTGACGCAGACCGCGTTCTGGTGGGAGGCTCCCGACGGGTCACGGGTGCGCGCGGAGTACCTCTACGGCTCGTACTCGAACGGCCGCGACCTCCCCGATGACGCGAAGCAGCTCGTCGCCCGCGCCCACGGCTACGAGCTCGAGCTCGGTGACGTCCGCCTCCCCGGCGGCGGGCTCCTGCTCATGAACGGCACGGACCACCAGGCACCCCAGCCGTGGCTCGGTCGGGTGGTCGCCGAGGCGAACGCGGTGCAGGACGACTACCGCTTCGTCGTGACGTCGCTGCCCGAGTACCTCGAGGACCAGCCGACCGCAGGGCTCAGCACGATCTCCGGCGAGCTGCGGTCCGGCGCGCGCGCCAACGTGCTGATGGGTGTGGCATCGAACCGGGTGGACGTGCACCAGGTGTGCGCTGCGGCGGAGCGTGCGCTGGAACGCCGGGCCGAGCCGATGAGCGCGTTGCTGCTCACTCCGGACCGCTACCCGCACGTGCTGCTCGGTCTCGCGTGGCGCCAGCTCGTGCTCAACTCCGCGCACGACTCGTCGTGCGCGTGCAGCGCGGACGAGGTGGTCGACGCGGTGGTCGTCCGCTACCAGGAAGCACGCCAGATCGGCGACGGACTCGTCCGCCAGGCGCTGCACGCGCTCGCGGCCGACGTGGACGCACCGGCCGGCTCGACCGTCGTCGTCAATCCCACCGCAACCGACCGCGGCGGGGTCATCACGATCACGGTGCCCGGCGACGGTCCGGTGCAGCTCGGCGCGCTCGAAGACGGCACGCCGTGCCCGAGCCAGGTGCTGCGCACGATCGGCGGCGACGGCTTCGCTCGCAGCGTCGTGGGCCAGAAGGTCCGCTGGGTGTTGGAAGGCATGCGGGGCCCGGAGTTCGCGGGCACACGCGTGGGCCGCTACGAGCTCGAGCGCACCGGCGACGTGGTCGACGTGGTCTGCTTCGGTGTCGGCCCGGGCGAGCCCGCGATCGATCTCGAGGACCTTCGTGACGAGCTGCTCACACTCGCCGAGGAGGACGTCACGTTCAACATCCGGGTGCACAACGCACCGGTGCGCGAGGTGATCGTGGCGGTTCCGCCGGCTCCCGGCTTCGGCTGGCGCACGTTCGGCCCGGTGGCCACCGCGAGCCCGGCGACCGGAGTGAGCGGGGGCCACGATCGGATCGCCAACGAGCTCCTTCGGGTGGAGGTGGATTCGTCGGACGGCACGTGGTCGATCGCCACTGATGACGGCATGCGCGTCGGTGGGCTCGGTCGGCTGGTCGACGGAGGCGACGGGGGCGACACGTACAACTACTCACCGCCGATCGACGACGTGGTCGTGGACCGGCCGGAGTCGGTGACCGTCACTCCGCTCGAGGCGGGACCGGTGCGGGCCCGGGTCCTCGTCGAGTCCACGTACCGGTGGCCGGAGCGCGCGATCGGGAACATGATGTCGTGCAGCCGGCGCAGCGACGAGACAGTCGCGGTCGTTGTGAGCACCACGCTGGAGGTCCGCACGGGTGAATCGGTTCTCCGGGTGCGCACCGAGCTCGACAACCGCTGTCGCGATCATCGTCTGCGCGCCCACTTCCCGCTGCCGGCGCCGGTCGATCACTCCGACGCCGAGTGCGCGTTCGCAGTCGTGGCCCGGGGGCTCACCGCCGAGGGCGGCCCCCACGAGACGCCACTCCCGACGTTCGTCTCGCGCCGGTTCGTCGACGCCTCGAGCGGTGACCTCGACCACGACGGGGTCGGGCTCGCAGTGCTCCACGACGGCCTGCTCGAGTACGAGCTGGTGAACGACGGCTCCGAGCTGGCACTGACGTTGTTGCGGGCGACGGGCTATCTCTCTCGCGCCGACCTGCTGCTGCGACCGAATCCGGCCGGACCGCTCGACCCGCTCGAGGGGCCGCAGCTCCAGCGCCGCCTCGCGGTGGAGTACGCGCTCCTGCCGCACCGAGGGACGTGGTCAGAAGCGGACCTGCACGCGCGAGCGGACCAGGTGCTCGTCCCGCTCGAACGCGTGCGCGGCGGTGGTGTCCGGGGCGCGTCGCGACCGGTGACCGGTCGTCCGCTCCGGGTCGAGGGCGCGCAGGTCTCGGCCGTGCTGCGCGAACCGGGCGGTCTCGTCGTCCGTGTCTTCAACCCGCTCGCGCACGCGGTGACGGCACGGCTCGAGCGTGACGGCGCCCCCGCAACCGGATGGGTCACCGACCTTCTCGGCCGGCCCCAGCAGCAGTTCCAGGGCGAGCTCGCTCTCGCCGCGCACCGCATCGCGACCTTCCGCCTCGACTGACACTCCTCACCCCACCCCCTTTCTCGTTGTGGCGTCACGTACCCACGAAATAGGTGGGTACGTGACGCCGAAATCGGTCTAGGGGACCTGAGGGTGGGCGTGGGTCCGGGTGGTGGGGTCGAGAAGGGCGTCGCCGGCGGGTGCGGTGGTGGACCAGGTCGGGTCGAGCGCGGGCGCGCGGAGCACGAGACCGGGCGCGGGATCCGTGACCTCCCAGAGCAGCGCGGCACGAGCGCCGTGCCAGCGGACCGCGTACGAGAGTCGCCCGGAGCGGGTCGGCGCGTCATGGACTTCGACGTCCTGGCCCCACCACGTGGCCGGGAGCTTCGGGGCCAGCTCGATGCCCCGATCGTCGCGGACGAGCGCGCGGCGGGTGGACGCGAGGAGCCCGCTCGGCGTCGTCTCGTCGAGCGGCTGCGTGCGTCGGCGCGCCGCGCGCCGGGCCGAGAGCGACAGCCCGCGCCAGGCCCAGGCCGCTTCGGTGTCATAGCCCCAGTCCTCGAGCGCGGCCGTCGTCGCGGCGTCGGGGTCCGGATCGAGGAGCAGCTGCGACCGGGCAAGATCGACGGCCTCCTGCACCTTCGCGTCAGGAACCGCGACCTTCATCCCGTGCTCGAGCAACGCATGCCAGCCGTTGGCCGCGTCCTGCGCGTTCGCGGCACGCGCCAGCTCCACCGGACCGGGATCCTCATCGCTGGTCGCGAGCGCGATCCGAAGCCGGTTGCGATGGCTCAGTGGGTAGAGGAACGCAGCTTCGAGACGATCGCGCCGCTCGCGCCGCGACGGAAGCGGCCCGGTCTCGGCGCCGATCGTCTCGATCGTCAAGGGGTCGGTTCCGACGGTCCAGCGGGCCGGTGCGCCCGGAACGACGAGGGCGGGACGGCCGTCGACCTCGATCGACGGACCGGCACCCTCGATCGAGCGCGCGCCCGACACCGTGAACGCCACGACGAACGCGGCTGGGGAATCGTTCTCGACCTCGATGATCACGATCCCGCCCGGGCCCCCGACCCCGTAGACGCGCTGGATCGCGTCGCCACCCGGCACCCGCAACGCCGTCTCGAGCACCGGCGTTCCATCGAGCGCGCGCTGGCGCACCGCGGGCTCGTGCGCGGCGCGCCGCCACCGGTCGTCCGCGCCGATCCACCAATCGAGGGACCAGCGCTCCCCGACGACGCGCGTCCCACCGCGCGCGTCGACCCGAGCCCGGCCCCGCCCACCCAGGGCGCCAACCAAGGTCACCGCTAGCGCATCCCGCGGAGCTCGGGCTTCGCCTCCCGCAACATGAGGGCGGGCACGATCTCGGCCGGCGTGCGGCCCTCGTAGAGCACCGCGCCCACTTGCTCGGCGATCGGCAGCTCGAGCCCTTCGCGCCGACCGAGCTCCAACACCGCTTCAGTGCTCTTCACGCCTTCGGCCACCATCTTCATCTCGGCCACGATCTCGTCGAGCGCGCGGCCCTGGCCGAGCGCCACCCCGACCGTCCGGTTCCGGCTCTTGTCGCTCGTGCACGTCGCCACGAGGTCACCCATGCCGGCAAGGCCGGAGAACGTCAACGGGTCGCCGCCGAGCGCCACCCCCAACCGGGCCAGCTCGGCCAACCCGCGGGTGATCAATGCGGCCTTGGTGTTGTCGCCGTAGCCCAGGCCGTGCGCGATGCCGGCGGCGATCGCGATCACGTTCTTCAGCGCGCCCGCGATCTCGCAGCCTACGACATCCGGGTTCGTGTACACGCGGAACGTCCGGGTCATGAACAGGCGCTGGAGCACGTCGGCGAGCTCGGCATCCCCAAGCGCGATGACCGTCGCGGTCGGCTGCCCCAGCGCGACCTCACTCGCGAGGTTGGGTCCGCTGAGCACCCCGATCCGGTCCGCCTGATGATCCGGGAGCACCTCCGCGATGACCTGGGTCATGCGCAGCACCGTGCCCTGCTCGAGACCCTTCGAGAGACTGATGATGGCCGCGTCCGGGGCGATCGACGGGCGCGCCTCGGTCAACACGGCCCGGAATCCGTGCGATGGCACACCCATGACCACCACGTCGGCCCCGGTGCAGGCCTCCGCGAGTGACCCCGTCGCCTGGAGCGTCTCGGGAAGCTCGATCTCCGTGAGGTAGTCGGTGTTGCGGTGCGTGGCGTTCACGCCATCGACCACCCGCGCCTCGCGGGCCCACAGCACCGTGGGTGCGTTCGCAGACGTGAGTGCCGCCACGGTGGTCCCCCACGAACCGGCGCCGATCACCGCGACCTTCATGGTGTGTCGCCGGCAACGCCGCAGCTCCGCAGCAGCGCGGTCTCGGAGGGGCGCACCCACCAGCCGTCGTCGCCCGGCTCCGGCGCTTGTGGGTAGATCTCGCGCGCCCGGGCGACCTGCGTGCAGATGGCCGCCATGATCCGATCGGTCGCCGCGCGGACGTCTTCGCCGGGGGCGATGGCCACCGGCGGGCCGACGACGACCGTCTCGGCCACGCCGGTCCGCCACACGGGCTTGCGGCCCTTGAACAGGATGCGTTGCGCACCCCAGAGACCGACCGGAGTCACGGGGATACCACTCTCCTGGGCCAATCGCGCGGTGCCGGACTTCCCGGCCATCGGGTCGAGATCCATCGAGATGGTGCCTTCGGGGAACACGGTCACGCACTCGCCGCGGCGAAGCGCGTCAACCGCCGCGTCGAGCGACGAAGCCGCTTCCGAGGTTCCCCGCTTGACCGGGATCTGATGGGCGCCGCGCAACATCGGCCCGAGCACGCCCTTGTCGAACAGCTCGGCCTTCGCGAGGAACCGCACCCTCCGCTTGCGGCGGTCGGCCAGGTACGCGAGCACCAGCGGGTCGAGATACGAGACGTGATTGCTCGCGAGGATCACCGGACCCCGCACCGGGATCAGCTGGGCTCCCTCGATCGTCCACTGCATGCCCCAACGCAGCGGCGGATACAGCGCGGAGCGAGCGAAGACGTACATCGCATCCACGCTCGGTAGCATACGCAGACCCATGGTTCCCGACCCGTCCCGACTCGCGCGCGCGGGTGTCGTGATCCCGATCCGGGCGTTCGCGGTCGGCAAGGCCCGCCTCTCCGGGACGCTCGAAGCCGCGCCCCGGGCGGAGCTCGCGGAATGGATGGCCGATCAGGTGCTGGCCGCCGCCGATCTTCTTCCCGTGGTCGTGGTGTCTTCGGCGCAGGATGTTCGGGCGTGGGCCGCGCGCCATGACGTCACGGTGCTCGAGGATCCGGGCGACCTCGACCGCGCGGCCGCCTCCGGGGTCGCCTGGTGCGCCGGCCAGGGCCTGGCCCGGGCGATCGTGGCGCACGCGGACCTGCCGCGCGCACCCGTCGGGGGGCTTCTTCGATTCGCCGCGGACGGCGCGCAGCCGATCATGACCCTCGTGCCTTGCCATCGCGACGACGGGACTCCGGTGATCGCGCTCCCGGTCGCGGCACGGTTCGGGTTCGCGTACGGGCCCGGGTCATTCCGTCGGCATCTCGCCGCCGCCCGTGCGGCCGGACTCGCGGTGCGCGTCGTGCGCGACCCCGACCTCGGCTTCGACGTCGACGTCCCCGCGGACCTCGCTGCACTTGCCGCATCTGCGGTGTCCACGGCCACCGCGCCGTGAGCCACGCGGAGCGGGTGCGCCGGCCCAGCCGTTGGACGGCCGAAGCGGGGCCCGAGCGGGCCGACCGGAAGGATCAGGAGCGGACGAGTTGAGCACAGCGGGCATGACGAGCGAGCTGGGCCGGCCGCGCGTGGCGCTGGCCATCGGCGCCCACCCTGACGACATCGAGTTCGGATGTGGCGGGACGCTCGCGAAGTGGGCCGAGCTCGGCGCGACGACCCACCTGCTCATCCTCACGGACGGCTCGAAGGGCAGCTGGGACGAGGCCGACGATCTCTCCGCGCTGATCACACGGCGCCAACACGAAGCGCGCGAGGCTGCACATCGATTGGGCGCGGCGTCGGTCACGTTCCTCGGGTTCGTCGACGGCGAGCTCGGCAGTGGCGCCGATGAGCGCGCACTCGTCTGCGAGGTCATCCGAAAGATCAAGCCGTCGATCGTGCTCGGCCACGACCCCTGGAAGCGGTATCGCCTCCACCCGGACCACCGTCATGCCGGCTGGGTGACCGTCGACGGCATCGTCGCCGCCCGCGATCCGCACTTCTTCCCCGGTCTCGGTGTACCGCACCATCGTCCCGACGCGCTCCTGCTCTTCGAGGCGGACGAGCCGAATCACGTCGAAGCGATCGACCCGTACGTCTCGACCAAGGTCGACGCGTTGATGGCCCACGAGAGTCAATGGCGCTCGACCATGAACATCGAAGTCGGCACGCCGGCAGAGGCCGATGGACGGGCCGCGTTCGCGGATCGGATCGCGGCCCAGGCGCGGGCGGACGGGGATCTCGGCTCCGGCGGGTACGCCGAGGCGTTCCGGCTGCTCACCGATCTGTAGCTGCCCGGACGCGATTCGGGGAGGCCCGCAGGCCTCCCCGAATCCAGTTGTTGCGAGCCGCAAAGGCTCGTTAGCGGCGCTTGGCCGCCTTGCGCTTGGCGGGGCGCTTCTTGGCTGCCTTGCGCTTGGCCGGAGCCTTGCGCTTGGTCGCCTTCTTCGCTGCCTTGCGCTTCGCCGGAGCCTTGCGCTTGGTCGCCTTCTTGGCTGCCTTGCGCTTGGCCGGAGCCTTGCGCTTGGTCGCCTTCTTGGCTGCCTTGCGCTTGGCCGGAGCCTTCCGCTTCGCTGCTTTGCGCTTGGCAGGAGCCTTACGCTTCGCTGCTTTGCGCTTCGCCGGAGCCTTCTTCGCTGCCTTGCGCTTGGCCGGAGCCTTGCGCTTGGCGGCTGCCTTGCGCGTGCTCTTCTTTGCCGGAGGCACGGGTACCACCTTTCCTGGTTTGTCTCTCGGTCAGAGAACACCTGGCGCGATGAAGCGCCAGGTTCCTCAGTTCACGGCGGACGCGAAGTCGGCAGTTGCCGTGAGCTTCACGTCCTCTGATGCCGCGATCTCGAAGGCCTCAGCGGTCTGCATCTTGTGACCGGTGAAGGCCGCGCACTCGGTTCGGTGTGACGCACCGAAACCTGAAGGCGAACCCTTCTCGCCCCGCGCAACTGCCGCATTGCTGTGTTCCATTACGTGCATCGAAACGTATTCACGCGCGAACGTCAAGCATTTCCTGATTTCAACGGACCTCGCGTCACGCGTTGTGATCGTTGTCGCGAGCACGTTCGCGTGCTGCAACGCATCACGTGAGCGCGAATCATTTCGCTCGTGCAACCCGCGCATCTCGTGCAACTGAACTCCACCCACTCTGTGTCTCGCTCGCTGTCGCATGGCGTACACGCAAGTGTTGCGCGTAGAAAGCGTGACACAACTTGGTGTTCTTGTGGCGGATACTTACGCTTTGCGCGGTGTTTGACCCCACACGAACAACACTGCGACCACATTGCAGAACGAGCGAAGAGGACGTTGCATGAACGACGCGCAGCTCATTGACGGTCGCTACGACGCGTTCATCCTGTGGGTCGATGCACGTGACGACGGTCGTGTGGCGTTCGATCTCACCATCACCACGGGTGTGCACAAGGGCGAGGTGATCACCGTTCTCGCCCGTTCCCGCGCCGATCCGATCGCGCTCGTCGGACTTCCGTGCACGCTCGTCGTGGAGCAGGGCGAGCCCCGCGTCGAGCTCTCGTGATCCCCAAGATCTCCGGAGCGCGACCGCCGGGCAGTCGAGTGCTGCGGAGCGCTCCGGCGGGCGGACGCGGCGACGCCGCCGAACCTGGGAGGGTCGGCGGCGCTCCTGGTAGCCCCGAGCAGATTCGAACTGCCGTTACCGCCTTGAGAGGGCGGCGTCCTAGGCCACTAGACGACGGGGCCTCACTGTCCTCCGGGCACCCGTCCCCCCGGTGGGGAGAGCTGCCCTTCGGCTCGCTCGGGGGGGAGGACTCGAACCCCCAATAACGGGACCAGAACCCGTTGTGTTACCGATTACACCACCCCCGAATGGGAGAGCCGATCTTAGCTTGCGGGGCTCTCGGGATCCGACCCGACCCGGTCGCGGGCGGCGGTGAGCCGGGCGACACTTCGCTGCCGCCCGAGGAGATGGATCGCGTCGAACAGCGGGAGACCCGAGCGCCGACCTTCGACCGCGGTGTAGAGCAACGGCATCACCTTGCGGGGCTTGATCCCGAGCGCCTCGATCGGCGGACGCACATCGGTGAGCTCGACCGTCCACTCGCACGTCTCGAGGTGAGCGATCACCGCGTCGAGGACCGCAGCGGCGCGCTCGGTCTTGGCGAGTGCATCGCCCCAGTCGATCGGGTCGGGCGTGAACTCCTCATCCGCCACGAACAGGAACTCGGCCATGTCGACGAGCGCAGTGATCGTCGCGGCGCGCTCTTGTCCGATTCGGGCGACCTCGCGTGCGGAAGCGGGATCAACGCGGTCACCCCATCGGGCCGTCGCCGCATCGAAGATCTGCGCCGCAAGACCATCGAGCGGAAGCGCACGGATGTACTCGCCGTTGAGCCAATCGAGCTTCTTGTAGTCGAAGAACGCGGCCGAGTGCGTCACGCGATCGAGGTCGAACTCGGCGACCACCTCGTCCTTCGTGAGCACTTCCCTCCCGTCTGCCGGCGCCCACCCGAGCAGTGCGAGGTAGTTGACGAGTGCGTCGGGGAGGTAGCCGCGGTCGCGGAAGTCCTCGAGCGCGACGGCACCGTGACGCTTGGAGAGCTTCGCTCGATCCGCTCCCACGAGCAGCGGGAGATGGCCGAACTCGAGGGGGGCGGTGTAGCCCAGGGCGTTGCGCAGCGCGAGGACCCGATGCGTCGAATCGAGCAGGTCCTCGCCCCGGATGACGTGCGTGATCTCCATCTCGGCGTCATCCACCGCGTTGGCCAGGAAGAACACGGGACTGCTGTCGGAGCGGACGATCACGAAGTCCGAGACCGTGGACCACTCGACGGTGACCTCGCCGCGAACGAGATCCGTGAACGTGCTGACCCCGGTGTCGGGGGTGCGGAACCGCACCGAACGCGGCCTCCCCTCCGACACGCGCTCGGCCCGCTGGGCATCGGTCAGGTCGCGGCAGCGGCCGTCGTAGCCGGGCGGGCGGCCCGCTTTCATCGCCGCGTCGCCGCGGGCCTTGACCTCCTCCGGGGTGCAGAAGCACTCGTAGGCCCGGCCGGACTGGAGCAGCCGGCCCGCGGCGGCCGCGTACCGATCGAGGCGGTCGCCCTGCAGATACGGGCCCTCGTCCCAGTCGAGGCCGAGCCAGCGCAGGGTGTCCTGGATGCCGACGATCCATTCGCCACGCGACCGCGCCGCGTCCGTGTCCTCGATGCGCAGCACGAACGTGCCGCCGTGATGCCTCGCGTAGAGCCAGTTGAAGAGGGCTGTACGCGCCCCCCCGACGTGCAGGTAGCCAGTCGGTGCCGGCGCGAACCTGACCCGAACGTTTCCGGGATCGCTCACGCAGGGTCGGGAGCGGAGCCGCCGGCCGGCTGACCATCGGACTCGGCGACCGCCTCGGACTCGTCCACTGCTGCGGGCTCGCCCTCGACTTCGGGTTCGTCGTCGGGGTCGCCCTCCCCGATGTCCACCGCCTCACCCTCTTCGGCCGCAGCCGCCTCCTCGGCGGCGCGCGCCATCGCCTCGCGCACGATCGCGAGGTGCTCGGGCAGCTCGGAGGGCGGAAGTCGGAGCAATCCGGTGCTCACCGTGTCCACGACCGCCCGGCAGACGACGTAGTCGTGCGCCGCGGCCCGCACGACGTCCGGCCGCCAGCTCCGCACATCTTCCGGCGCGTCGCCGTGGTAGCCGAGCAGCTCCATCGCGAAATCGACGTCGGTGATGGTCGGAGCCCGGCCGAACGTGGCCGCCCGCTTCATCGCGATCGCGGCCACGACCGCGATCGCGTCGTCCGAGCGCTCATGGGGCTCGAGCTGCATGCGGTCGCGCGCCCGGTTCGCGAGCGTGAGCGCGTAGCCCACGTTCGGGCCCGGTGACCCAAGGAGCGCACCCTTCGGTTGCAGGGCACCCAGCTCGCCCGGCCGGTTCGCACGCCACGAGCCGGACGGCGGCATGTGGCTGCCGGGGGCGAGGTTGGTCTCCTGGCGAGGTTCCTCGTCCAGGGTGAGCGGAACGTACGGGTCGGTGGGCACGATTGGTTGCTACCCGCGAGACGAGGCTCGGAGCAAGCCATAGATCAGGGAGTCGGACAATGCCTGCCAGCTCGCCTCGATGATGTTCTCGCTGACGCCGATGGTGGTCCACGACTCTTCGCCGTCCGTGGTGTCGAGCAGCACGCGGGTGATCGCCCCGGTTCCGTGCTGGGTGTCGAGGACCCGCACCTTGTAATCGGTGAGGTGGACCCGGTCGAGCGCCGGATACCGGCCGTCGAGCGCGTCGCGCAGGGCGCGGTCGAGGGCGTTCACCGGTCCGTTGCCCTCGGCGACCGCGATCCGCCGCTCGTCGCCAATGTGCAGCTTGATCGTCGCCTCGGTGGTGACCCCACCCGGCGTCACGTCCGCCTTCAGATCATCGGTGATGACCCGGAAGCTCTCAACGTGGAAGAAGTCCTGCTGCCAACCGGAGGCGCGACGCATCAGCAGCTCGAGCGACGCGTCCGCGACCTCGAAGTGGTAGCCCTCGTGCTCGAGGTGCTTGAGCGTGTCCACGACCTCGTTGATCGTCGGGCCGTCGAGCTCGATCCCGAGCTCCTGGGCCTTCAGCACGATCGTGGACTTCCCCGCCATCTCCGACATCACGAAGCGGGTGCCGTTGCCGACGGAGTCCGGGACGACGTGCTCGTACGCGTCCGGACGCTTGATGATCGCGCTGACGTGCAGGCCGGCCTTGTGCGCGAACGCGGAGGTCCCCACGTACGCGGCTTGCGGATTCAGCGCCATGTTGACCAGCTCGGCGACGTGGTGCGCGACCGGAGTCAGGCGCTCGAGCCGACCCGGCGGGAGCGTCTCCACGCCCATCTTCACCGAGAGGTTCGGGATGATCGTGGTGAGGTTGCAATTGCCGGTGCGCTCGCCGTACCCGTTGATGGTGCCCTGGACCTGGGTCGCGCCGCCGCGCACGCCCGCCAACGCGTTGGCGACGCCGCAGCCGGTGTCGTCGTGCAGGTGCACGCCGATCGCGATGTCGGCGCCGAGGTAGTCCACGACCTCGTTGACGATGTGCTCCACCTCGTGCGGCAGCGCCCCACCGTTCGTGTCGCAGAGGACCAGACGATCCGCACCGACCTGTGCCGCGCCTTCCAGCACGCGGAGGCTGAACTCAGGGTTGCGCTTGTACCCGTCGAAGAAGTGCTCCGCATCGAAGAGGACTTCGAGCCCACGGCCCTTCAGGTACTCGATCGAGTCGGTCACCATGGCGACGCCTTCGTCGAGCGTGGTGCCGAGTGCCTCGAGCACGTGGTAGTCCCAGCACTTCCCGACGATGC
>JADGON010000191.1 GCA_017882945.1 Acidimicrobiia bacterium
CCGCCTCGGCCGTCATCGTTCCCGGCCGCGGCACGTAGCGCTCGAGCGGCTCGATCCCGAGCCGGAGCCGCGCCTCGATCGCGTCGGGGCCGCGTGCCCCGTCCTCGGGCGCGGGGACGTCGGTGTAGTGCGCGTCATCGGTGAAGTACGTCCGCACCGCGGCGAAGTCCCGCCGACCGAGGTCCTCCCAGAAGCGTTCGATCAGTGCCTTGTTCGCGTCGAGGTCGCTCATCGGTCCATCCTGTCATCCGCGACGGGCGTCGGGCCCGCCGTCAAAGGCCATGGTGGCGTCGCCTAGCGTGTCCGCGGTGGGGGGCAAGGACCGTTTCATCGGCTGGCTCATCGCGATCGCCGTCGGCGGGCTCGCGATCCGGGTGGGCTACGTGCTCGTGTTCCGCACGGCCGCCCTCCCGCTCCCGTTCTACGACGCGCTGATCTTCCACAACGGCGCGAACGCGCTCGCCCAGGGCCACGGCTTCGTCGAGTTCGTCAACTACCGGTACCAGCAGTCGGCCGCGCACCCGCCGCTCTACCTGCTCTGGCTCGGGATCGTCTCGTGGCTGTCACCCGGACACTCGGCGACGCCGACCACGCACATGCTCTGGTCGTGCCTGCTCGGGGTGGGCACGGTCATCGTGTGCGGCCTCTGCGGGCGCGAGATCGCCGGACGCCGGGTCGGGATCATCGCGGCCGTGTTCGCGGCGGTCTACCCGAACTTGTGGATCAACGACGGACTGCTGATGTCCGAAGGAATGGCGCTGCTGTGCACGGCCGGCGTCCTCTATTGCGCGTACCGGTTCATCCACCGGCCGAGCCTCTGGCGCGCCGTGTGGCTCGGCCTGCTCTGTGGCCTCGCGGCGCTGTCGCGCTCCGAGCTGGTCCTCACCGTGCCGTTCGTGCTCGGGATCCTGGTGCTCACCGCCCGCGACGTGACCTGGGCGCGCAGGCTCCAGTGGCTCGCGGCGGGCGCGCTCGTCAGCGTTGCCGTGTTCGGCCCGTGGGTGGCGTTCAACCTCAGCCGGTTCGACAAGCCGGTGTACCTGTCCTCGCAATTCGGCACCACACTCGTCGCCGCGAACTGCAACAACACCTATTACGGCAGCAACCTCGGCTTCAAGGACTACCAGTGTCAGGCCGTCTCGTACGACGAGGCCGCGCGCACGGTGCCGGGCTTCAAGAGCCAGACCCTGGCCGAGAAGGACGGCGCGCTCAGCACGATCGGGAAGCGCTACGTCAAGGACCACCTCTCCCGGGTTCCCGTCGTGGTGCTCGCACGGTGGGGGCGCATCCTCGGCGTGTACCACCCGATGCAGGAGGTCACCGCCGAGCACCGTGACTTCGAGCTCGAGCGCTGGGCCGGCATCCTGCTCACGGGGAGCTTCTGGGTGGCACTGGCGCTCGCGGTCGTGGGCGGGGTCGGCCTCCGCCGCCGGCACGAGCGCCTCTGGCCGCTGCTCGCGCTCCCGGTGATCGTGCTGATGTCGGTCGCGATCACGTTCGGCCAGACCCGCTACCGCGCGCCGGCCGAGATCTCACTGGTGCTGCTGGGCGCGGTCGGCGTCGAGATGCTGTGGCGCCGGTACCGGCGCGAGCCCGGGGTGGCTCAGGCGTCGGCAAGCCCTGAACGCACCGCGTAGACCGCGATCTCGGACCGGCTCGTCATCGAGAGCTTGGCCAGGATGTTCGAGACGTGGACGGACGCGGTCTTGGGTGAGATGAAGAGCCGCGTCGCGAGCTCACCGTTCGTCAGGCCCTCGGCGAGCAGCGCGACGACCTCGCGCTCGCGCGGCGTGAGCTCCGCCGGTCCTTCGACCGTCTCGCCCCCGCCGAGCCGGCGTTGGAGCGCAGCGAGCTCCTCGACGCGGGTTCCACCCCAGCGCGCCAGCAGCTCCGCCGCAATCGCCGCATGCTCCTTCGCCGCATCGAGCCGGCCGAGCGCGACCAGCGTGCGGCCGGCACCCACGTGCGCGGTCCCCAGCGCGGCCGGGCGCACCTGGTGGCCCGCACGGGCGATCGCCGCCTCGTAGTCCCGGAGCGCGATCTCGTGGTCACCACGCGCTTCGAGCAGCTCGGCGCGGGCCAGGATGCGGTACGGGTCGTCCTCGAGCGTGCCGTGACCGAATCCGATCGGGAGCAGGTCGAACATCCCGTGGACCTCCTCGTGGGAGATGCCGCCGAGCAGCATCGCCCGCACGAGGTCGTGGACCAGCTGGGGGTCGACACCACCGCGCGTATGAGAGATCTCGACCAACGCGGCGCTGTGCCGGCGGACGCCCTCGGCGTCGTGACGGAGCGCGGCGATGTGCACGCCGAGACCACGCCACCACATCGCCTTCGCGCCGACCGCCGGCTCGACCTGCTCGAAGATCGCCAGCGCCCGATCCACCTCGCCGGCTTCGAGCGCGAGCCCCGCGGCATGCGCCCGGTACCAGAACACCGGTTTGCTCCCCGCGGAGTGGCGCTGCGCGCGCAACGCCTCCTCGACCTGTGTGAGCGCGGAGCCCAGGTCGCCCTCCCACTCCGCGAGATCGGCGAGCCCGTCCCAGTAGCTGCCGGCGAAGAGGTCGAAGCCGGCGCGCTCGGTGGCGTCGCGCATCCTCACGAGGAGGGTCCGCGCTTCGTCCGCGTCGGGTCGGTAGTAGTCCCCGCGCACGAGGTTGTTCAGGCCACGAGCCACGATCACCCACTGACCGAGTGCTGCGGCGTCATCGATCGCCTCGGCCAGGAGGACCGCACCGTCCTCCACCTTGTCGGGCACGTTCATGAACGCCGAACCCCGCTCGATCTGCGCGTGGGCCCGGACCTCCGGAAGGCCGAGCCGGTCGGCCAGCTCGACCGCACGGTCAGCCCAGAACGTGACCGCGGCGATGTCGTCGACCAGCATGTACATCTCCGCGAGGACCGCGAACGCGCGGCCCTGTTCGAGCCCTTCGTCGAGCTGCTCGACCAGCGCCGCCAGCGCCGCGGTGCTCTTCGCGGTCGCCATCGCGTCGCTGACGTCGTGATCGAGCCGGCAGATGATTCGCAGCGCGGCGGATTCCGCCTCGAGATCACCCGCGCGTTCGGCCCGTTCGAAGCTGCGCCGGGCCAGGCTGCGCGCGTCGGTGAGCAGCCCGCTCATCCACGCGGCGCGGCTGGCGAGATCGAGGAGCTCCGGGTCGTCGCCGGCTTCGCTGAGACCGAGCTCGGCGAGCTGGAGCGCCTGGTACGTCGACCCGGAGTGCACCGAGCGGCGCGCGCCTTCTCGGGCCGCTTCCACCATGTCGTCGAACTTCCCCGCGCCGTGCGCGTGGTGTGCCATCGCGGCGAAGTCCTCGCTGCCCGCCGCGCGCAACGCGTCGAGTGCGGCCTGATGCATCTGGCGCCGCTCGCGCCCGAGGAGATCCGACTCGATCGCCTCGCGGGCCAGCGCGTGCCGGAACGAGAACGCGTCCGCCTCCGACTCGATGAGCAGGCCGCGGGCGACGAGGTGGCGCAGGATCTGGATGAGCTCGTCCTCGGAGTAGCCGGAGACGGCGGCGAGGACATCGAAGCTCACGCGGGTCACTCCGAGGACCGCCGCAGTCTCGAGCACGCAGCGCTGCGCGGTGCTGAGGTCGTCGAGCTGGGCGCGGACGAGCTCCGCGAGGCTCCAGGGCAGCTCGAGGCGCATGAGATCGTCGGGATCGTCCTGGCGCGCGGCCGCGAGGAGCTCCTCGAGGAAGAACGGGTTGCCGCCGGTCCGCGCGTGCAGCGCCTCGATGACGCGATACGACGGCTCGCGCCCGTACACGGACTCGAGGAAGGAGCCCACCTCGCCCACCGAGAGGCGTTCGAGGTGGACGTGCGTGACCGCGTGCCGGCGCTCGAGCCGGGGAAGCATCTCCGCGGTCGGGTGCCGGCGGTGGAGGGCGTCGGGACGGTAGGTGCCGATGAGCAGGACGGGACCGCTGCCCTGCTCCGCCAGACGTTCGAAGAGCGCGACGCTCTCGGAGTCGGCCCAGTGCAGGTCGTCGAACACCAGCACGCTCGGCGTGCGCGCGGTCAGGTCGCAGACGACCTCCAGGCCGAGGCGCAGGCGCTCGTCGGCCGGACGCTGGGGATCGGCGAGCAGGGCCAGCCGCTCGTCGTCACTGGGGCGGCCGGTGTCGAGGGCGTCGAAGAGCAGCTCGAAGGGGCGCCCGAGCGACCCGGGATCGGCCTGGCCGGCGTGGACGACGGTGCCGGGGGGAAGCCGGTCGACCAGCTCGCGCACGAGGCGGGTCTTGCCGACCCCCGCTTCGCCGCCGACCAGGGCGACCGCGGGCAGCTGGCCCGCCTCGACGAGCCGGGCCAGCCGATCGAGCTCATCGGCGCGCCCGACCATCTGGGGTGAGAGACCGGGGCGCCCGACGAGCATCCCCAGAGCGTAAAGCCGGGGCGGCAACCTCAGGCGAGGGATTGGCGGCGGAACGCGGGGTTCCGGTGGCGGCGCTCGTAGCGGAGTCGGGGCTCGCGGGTCACCGGCTCATCGTCGGTCTTGGTGAGGCGGTGCTCCCGGGCCTCGGCCTGCAGGGGCGCCTGGTGGTCGTGCACCATCTGGGTCAGGTCGATGTGTTCCATGACCACACTCTGAGCGTCTGAGGTAGCGGGGCACATCGGGACGATGCCGTATTCGCGGTCCTAGATCTGACCGGGGGGTGCCGAGGCGGCTGGTGCTCCCGGCCCGGGCGGGAGGGGCTTGACCGAGATGAGGCAGGGGTTCTCGGGACCCCAGATGTCGGTTCGCTCCTCGAGGGGGAGGAAGCCGAGCGCGGCGTAGAACGCCCGGGTGCGCTGGTAGTGCTCGGAATCGCCCGAGGGCCCGAATGTCTTGACCTGCAGCAGCTCGACGCCGTCGCGCCGCAGGTCGTCGATCGCACGATCGATCAGAAGGCGACCGATGCCGTGCCGGTGCAGGCCCGGCGGCACTGCAAGCAGCTCGATCTCCGCCGCGACAGGGGTGTGCCGCCGCACGAGGCAGACACCCACCACATCGTCGCCCGCCCGGGCGACGATGTTCGGGAGCGACTTCGCGTCGCGGACGTAGCCGAGCACCGCATCCTCGAGCCCGAACCACTCCGGGAGCGCTCGCAGGATCCGTTCGACGTCGTCGGGCCAGTGCCCGTCCGAGCTGACAACGACGTCCATCGGGTGAGCATCGCACCGGTCGCGTCGCGGCGTGGCCGGAATCGTCCGGTGAACGTCGTTGCGGCCGTCCCCGCGGCCCTCGATACTCGGACCGTGTTGGAGCTTCGTCCGATCTGCGAGAGCTGTGCTGCCCCCCTGCCTCCCGCGGCCACGAACGCGATGATCTGCAGCTTCGAGTGCACGTTCTGTCGGGACTGCGTGGACGAGGTGCTCGGCGACGTGTGCCCGAACTGCGGTGGCGGCTTCTCTCCGCGGCCGGTGCGGCCGGCGAAGGACTGGAAGGACGGCAACTTCCTGGGCACCTACCCCGCCGGCTCGCACCCGCACCATCACCCGGTCGACCCTGCTGCGCACGAGCAGTTCTCGGCCCCGATCCGGAAGCTCCCGCCCCAGGACCGGTGAGCGTTCCGCTGGTTCCGCCGAGGGTACCGGGGGTAGAACCGTCGGCATGGCACTCGAAGGAACGTACGAACCGAGCCCGTGGGCACCGATCGCCGACCAGGTGAAGCGCTTCGAGGCTTCCGGCGGCGCCGAGGGCAACACGCTCGAAGGCCAGCCGTGCATCATCCTCTGGACCAGGGGTCGTCACTCGGGCAAGGTCCGCAAGACCCCGTTGATGCGCGTGAACGACGGCGACCGGTACGCGGTCGTCGCGTCGATGGGCGGCGCACCGAAGCACCCGGTCTGGTTCCTGAACATCGAGGGCGACCCACACGTGAGCCTGCAGGACGGGACCGAGCTGAAGGACTACACGGCGCGAGTCGTCGACGGCGACGAGCGCGCCGAGTGGTGGAAGAAGGCCACCGCGGTCTGGCCCAAGTACGACAGCTACCAGGCCAACACCGACCGCACGATCCCCGTGGTGGTGCTCGACCCGGCCTGAGTCGTTCCGCGAGCTGCCGGCGTACGAGCGCCTCGTACGATCCCCCCAGGATGGATGTCGGGCGGCTCGTTTCGGAGATCGACACCGAGTTACGCGCGATGGGGACACCGGATCGCGCCGAGCGTGAGAAGGCGTACCTGAAGAGCGAGCTGGAGCACTACGGCACGACCGTGCCCGCCATCCGGTCTGTCGCCAAGACGGTCCGCCGGCGATACCCCGAGATCGGTCACGACGAGCTCATCGCCGTGGTGATCGCCCTGTGGGCGGAGCGCGTGCACGAGCGTCGCATGGCGGCAGTCGAGCTGCTCGACCTCTCCGCGAACCTGCTGCAACCAGAAGACATGGTGCTGCTCGAGCGGTTGCTGCGCGAGTCACGAACGTGGGCGCTGGTCGACGGGCTCGCGGCGTCAGTGGTGGGAGATCTCGTGGACCGCTTCCCGGACCTCGGCGCGGTGCTCGACCGGTGGGCGGTGGACGACGACTTCTGGATCCGCCGGTCGGCGCTGCTCGCGCTCCTCGTCGCGCTACGCCGAGGGGACGGCGACTTCGACCGCTTCTCCCGGTACGCGGACGCGATGCTCGAGGAGAAGGAGTTCTTCATTCGCAAGGCGATCGGTTGGGTGTTGC
>JADGON010000192.1 GCA_017882945.1 Acidimicrobiia bacterium
AGTGGAGGTGGGGGGAGTCGAACCCCCGTCTTCCGAGCCGTTGTCGGGGCTTCTCCGAGCGCAGCCAGTGGAGAGATCTCGGGTCGGCGCCACCCACCGGCAGCTTGCGTCGACCCCAGCCTCGCTGAGATGTCCCGCCGGGCCACGAGGCCCGTCCCGGCGGTAAGCCGCTCTAGATGACGTTCCGGTTCCGACCGAGCGGCTGGGCCGGGAGGAACGCGCTACTTATCTCTAAGCAGCGAGTGCGAGGTTGTCCTCGGCAAGTGTTCAGTGTGCAGACTCTTTAACGACGCTTCTGCAACGTCGGCTCGCTTCACCCAACTCAAACATCGAAATCGAAGCCACGCACCCCCTTGTCAACGCCGCCCCGATGCGTGCGGGAGCGACCCCACCAGTGTACGCCTCGCGAGGGGCCTTGATTCTGCGGGATTCTCGGCCGCGTCGGGAAGGCCCGGCCGGGGTCGTAGCGTTGCGGCCGGGAGCGCTTGTGCCCAACCACGAACGGACCCAGGGGTCGCGATGAAGCCCACTGTCAGCCTCGGTCGGATCTTCGGCATCAAGGTCGGTGTCCACTGGTCGGTGCTCGTCATTGCCGGATTGCTCGCGTACGGCCTGACCGGGGGAGTCCAGGACCTCCAGCTCTGGATCGTCGCGATCGCAGCCGTCGTGCTGTTCCTCGGTTCGCTGCTCGCTCACGAGCTCGCGCATTCGATCATCGCCCGCCGGAACGGCATGCAGGTCACCGGCATCACGCTCTGGCTCCTCGGTGGCGTCGCGCAGCTGGGTGGCCCGATGCCCTCAGCCGGAGCCGAGCTGCGCGTGGCCGCCGCCGGCCCGGCAACGAGCCTCGCGTTGGGGGCCGGCTTTCTCCTCCTGGCGATCGCGGGAGCGGCCAGCGGGGTCGTGTCATCGCTCGTCGTCTCGGCGATCGGCTGGCTCGCGTTCGTGAACGTCGTGCTCGCAGTGTTCAACCTGATCCCCGCGGCGCCGCTCGACGGCGGCCGGATCCTCGCCGGCACGCTCTGGGCGATCCACAAGGACCGGCACCGGGCCGAGATCACCGCGACCCAGGCCGGCAAGCTCTTCGGTTTCGGCATGATCGGGCTGGGTCTCGCCGGCACGTTCTTGAACATCCCGTTCGTCACGATCTGGACCGCACTGCTCGGCTGGTTCATCGTGTCCGCGGCCACCACCGAGCAGCGTCACGCGCGGCTGAGCCGGTCACTCGGTGAGCTGCGGGTGCGCGATGTCATGAGCGCCAATCCCGAGACGGCCCGCGGGTGGATCACGGTCGAGGCATTCGCGGACGACGCGCGTCGCGAGCCGCCGCGTCACCACGTCTTCCCGGTGGAGCAGTGGGAGGGCGGGATCAGCGGCATCGTGACGCTGGACGCGTTGCGCGCGGTGGCGCCCGAGGATCGGTTGACCACGCGCGTCGTTGATGTCGCCGTGCCGCTCGCATTGTTGACGACCACGACGCCGGATGAGCGCCTCGTCGACCTCATCAGCCGGCCGTCGGCCGGCCGCCTGCCCTACGCGTTGGTGTTCGATGCCGGTCGCCTGGCCGGGATCGTCGCGCCCTCAGACCTGGCGCGCGCAACCTCGCTGGCCGCGCTGCACCCGCCGATCGAACCGCCGGCCCCGCCCCCGGTTCCGAGAGCGCCACACCTCGACAACTAGTCGGGCCGGCCCTGGCCTTTGAGGGCGCGTTCGGTCTCGCGCTTCGCGTCGCGCTCGGCAAGGACCTGGCGCTTGTCGTAGTTCCGCTTGCCTTTGGCCAGGCCGATCTCCACCTTGGCCCGGCCGTCCTTGAAGTAGACGCGCAGCGGGACGAGTGTCAGGCCCTTCTCCTGCGTGCGGTGCCACAGCTCGGAGATCTCCTTCTGATGGAGCAGGAGCTTGCGGCGGCGGACGGGATCCAGCTCACCCCGGCTGAAGGCGTACGGGGCGACGTGCATCCCGAAGAGCCACGCCTCACCGTCTTCGATCCGCGCGTATGAGTCCTGCAGGTTGGCATGGCCCTCGCGCAATGACTTCACCTCCGAACCTTCGAGCACGATGCCCGCTTCCCAGGACTCGAGGATGAAGTAGTTGTGCCGCGCCTTGCGATTGGTGATGAGGAGGTTGTCGCCGCGACGTGACATTCACCCACGACGTTACTGTTCCCGGTCGTGACGATTTCCGCCCACGCCGTCCCGGAGTGGTTCACGCAGCGCCGCTACGGGATGTTCGTCCACATGAACATCGCGACGGTTCCCGCGTTCGCGCCGGTCCATGAGTACGCCGACTGGTATCGCGCGTTCTGGGAGCCCGGCATGTCGGACGTGATCCTCCACCCACCAGTGCCGCTGCCCGAGGTCCTCGCGTTCCATCAGGAGACCTACCCGGAGGTCCGCGACTTCGACGACTTCATCCCGGGCCTCACGCTCGACCGCTGGGACGCGGATGGCGTGGCTCGACTCGCGGTCGACGCGGGGATGCGCTACATGGTCCCGGTCACCAAGCACCACGACGGCTTCTGCTGGTGGGACACGGATCTCACGTCACGATCGAGCGTCCGACAAGGCCCGCGCCGAGATGTGATCGGCGAGCTGGCCGACGCCGCTCGTGCCCACGATCTCGTCTTCGGGCTCTACCACTCGCTCCTCGACTGGGGTCACCCGGATCATCCCGATCGCGAGCGCTACGTCGACGCGTACCTCCGTCCCCAGATCGCCGACCTCGTCGCGCGGTACCAGCCGCAGCTGCTCTGGGGTGACGGGCACTGGGGCCACGACGGAGGCTGGTGGCGCGCGGACCGGATCGTCGAGGACTACTACGCGGCGATGGACGCGGCCGGGCTCGAGGGCTGCGTCAACGACCGGTTCAACGCGAGCCACGCCGACTACGCGGTCTACGAGTACGACGTTCCCGAGGCGATGCCGGACGGCGCCTGGGAGCTGTGCCGTGGCTTGTCCTACTCGTTCTGCTTCAACCGGGCCGAGCGCGACGACGACCACCTGAGCGCGCCCGAGCTCGTCGCGATGCTCACTGAGGTGGTGGCCAAGGGCGGCAACCTGCTGCTGAACGTCGGACCGAAAGCCGACGGTTCGATCCCCGAGATCCAGAGCCGCGTGCTCCGGGAAGCCGGCGCGTGGGTGAACGCCAACGAAGCGGCGATCCACGGATCGCGCCCGTTCACCGTGTGGGGCGACGGACTCACCCGGTACACGGTCGGCGCCGACGAGACCGTGTTCGCGATCGACCTCACGAACGCGACCGAGCGGATCTTCCCCGCGCTCACGGGAGTGGCCGCGGTCGATGGCGCGGTCGAATGGGTCGAGCGCGACGACGGGTTGCACGTGCGAGCCGAGCCGGGCGCGGCGGAGTCGCTGGCGCGCGTGTACCGGATCCGTCCCCGGGGTGAGTCGGTCGGTGCGGTGGTTCGCCGGTCGCTTGAGATCGCGGACGGCACCGTTGCCGCGGCGATCACGGGCGCGAGCGCGGGCGATGTCGTCGTGGTGCCCGCCGGGACACATCGCGTCACGGGCCTGCGGGTCCCCGAGGGCGTGACGGTGCAGGGCGAACCTGGCGCGACGCTCGACGGTGGTGGGCAGTCCGTCCTCGAGCTCACGGCGGGCTGCCGCCTGGTCGGCGTGACACTCACCGGCGGTGCTGCGGGCTACATGATGATCCCACCGACCTGCGTCACGACGAGCGGCGACGGCATCGAAGTTCGCGACTGCACGCTGCAGTCGCTCCAGCTCGGCGGCGGTCGCGGGCATGCGATCGTCGGCAACGAGATCGACGGCGGCAACCTCTGGGCGTTCGGCTGCAACGAGATCACCATCCGGTCGAATCGCCAGCACGGCCTGCGCTGGGGCGTCGGCCTCGACCTCATCGGCGGCACGGGTCACGTCATCGAGGACAATGATGTCAGCGACGATCTCTGCGGCATCCGACTCACCGGAGCAACCGACTCGCGAGTCTCCGGGAACCGGCTGCGGACGCGATGGTGGGGAGTCCATCTCCGTGCCTCCACCGGCTGCGAGAGCAGCGACAACCAGGTCAGCCGGACGATGCGGGCTCAATGCGTCGAAGGCGGTGCAGAGAACACGATCGCGTCGAACACCGCCCGCCGGTGTGACTCCTCGGTGCTGGTCGAGCAGGGCGCGCGTGACACGGTGCTGCGAGACAACCGCGCCGACGACTGCAGGGTCGACACGCTGATGTGGGAGAGCACGTGAGGATCTGCTCCTACCGCCGTGAAGACGGTGTGATTCGTGCCGGCATCGTCGAGGGGGACCAGGTACGGGACGCGGGCACCGCACCGTGGGATCCCGTGCCGGGTGAAGTCGTCGGCCCGCTCCACGCGGTCGCCGTGGTCGCGCCGGTTCCCGCTCCGGGCAAGGTCGTGTGCGTCGGGCGCAACTACGCCGAGCATGCCGCCGAGACCGGCTCCGCGGTCCCGACCGAGCCGCAGCTCTTCGCGAAGTGGGCGAACGCGGTGGTCGGCCCGGGCGCGGACGTCATCCTTCCTCCGATCACGTCGGCGCTCGACTACGAAGCCGAGCTCGTCGCGGTGATGGGCGCCACCGCGCGCCAGGTGTCCGAGGAGCACGCGCTCGAGCACGTGCTCGGCTACACGTGCGGGAACGACATCTCGGCGCGCGATCTGCAGTTCGGCGACACCCAGTGGACCCGGGGCAAGGCGCTCGACACGTTCGCACCCATGGGGCCGTGGATCGTGACTGCCGACGAGATCCCCGATCCGCAAGTGCTCGGCATCCGCTGCCTTGTCAACGATGAGACCCGTCAGGACGACACCACCGCGCACATGGTGTTCTCCGTCGCGCGGATCGTCGCGTTCATCACCGAGTCGATCACCCTCGAACCCGGTGATGTGATCTTCACCGGCACCCCTCCTGGCGTCGGCCACGGCCGCACGCCGCCGACCTACTTGCAGCCCGGCGACTCCGTGCGCGTCGAGATCGATCGGATCGGGGCCATCGAGAACCCGATCGTGAGCCCGCGATGAAGGTGACCCCGCCCAACCCGCCAGGGTGGGTGGTGGACTCGTTCCTCCGGGCGCGTCATGTGCTCGGCCGGACGTTTCGCGGCATGGTCCCGGCGACGGCGCGCGTCCTCGAGGGCTCGTTCGGGCTCATCGAGACGAAGTCTCTGGGTGCCGCGGCCGATCTGGGAGTCGCGGATGCGCTGGCATCGGGGCCGCTGTCCACGGAGGCCCTCTCCGAACGGGTGGGCGCGAACCCGGACGCGCTCGCACGGTTGCTCCGACTCCTCGTCTCGATCGGTTACTTCGCCGAAGACGGCGACCGGTGGACGAACAACGCGACGTCCGAGCTGTTGCGCGAGGACCATCCCGAATCGATGCGCGCCTGGGTGGTGTTCCTCGGGAGCGATTGGGTCGGCACGATCTGGAACGAGCTCCCCGCGTCGATCCGCACCGGCCGCTCGGGCACCGAAGCCGCGTTCGGGATGGAGTACTTCGACCTGATGCAGCAACGACCCGAGACCGGGGCGGTCTTCGACGCGGCGATGGCGGCGGCATCGCGGTTCACCGCACCGTTCGTCTGCGCGGGGTACGACTTCGCCGGGTTCACCCGCGTCTGCGACGTCGGGGGCGGGACCGGCACGTTGCTCGCGTCGATCCTCACTGCGAACCCGGGGCTCCGGGGTGTGGTGTTCGATCTCCCCGAAGTGGTCGCGGGGGCACCCGCGGAGCTCGCCACTCGCGGCGTGGCCGACCGGTGCGACGTCATCGGCGGCGACTTCTTCGCGTCCGTTCCCCGCGGGTGTGACCTCTACCTGCTCCAGTCGATCGTCCACGACTGGGATGACGACTCCTCGGTGCGGATCCTCACTCGGGTGCGCGAAGCGATGGACCCCGGCTCTCGCGTGTTGCTGCTCGAGGGCATCGTGCCGACGAGCACGGTGATGCATCCGTCCAAGTACGCCGACCTGCTCATGCTCGTGCTGACCGGCCGCGGCCGGGAACGCACGGAGCCCGAGTACGCGGCGCTCGCCGCCCGAGCCGGGCTCCGGCTCGAGCGTGCGATCAACCTCCTGGCCCGCGACGGGATCGAGCTCGTCGTCGCTTAGGCGAGCCCGAGGATCGTCTCGGCTTCTGCGAGCGTCGCGACCGGACGGCCGACGCTCGCGCACAACGCCGTCGCCCGCTCGACGAGCTCGCGGTTGTCGGCCGCGTTGGCGTCGTCTTCGATTCCGACGCGCAGATGGCCGCCTCGCTCCAGCGCGACTCGGGTCAGGGGCGACTCGATCGCGTCACCGCCGACGACGGCGATCGCCCAAGGAATGCGGGTGTCCCCGAGCATCGCGAGGTAGAGGTCGAGGCCTTCGGGGATCGGCGGCACTCCCCAGAGCGCACGACCGGGCGTGAGGTAGCCGCCGGCCGCGAAGTAGAGCTTGACGAGCGTGCCCGACGGGAGCGCGCGGGCCTCGTCGTAGGCGAGCACCACCTGGAGGAAGCCGGGCTCGAAGATCGCGACGCTCGGTCCGAGCTCGTGCTGCACCGCAAGGTCGAACGCGTACCGGATGTCGGCGAACGTGTTCGCGTAGACGTATTCCATGGGCGGGGGCAGACCATCGGAGCCCACACCCCCGAGGTTCACCGAGCCGGGGTCCACGAACGTGGCGCGGATCAAGCCTTCAGACGCAAGCATGCCGACGTGCGCGTACCGGTCGGCGACCGTCGTGCCGATCCCCGTCGTCGGGTAGAGGATCGTGCCCGGGCGCTCCTCCAGGATCGCGCGGTAGCACTGCGCGTACTCCTCGGTGCGTTCCTCGGGCCGAGCGGTCGGGTCCTGGGAGTGGGTGTGGACGACCGTGGCGCCGGCATCGATGCACTCGATCGCGGCGGCGGCAAGCTCCTCCGGGGAGACCGGGACGTGTGGGTTGTGTTGCCGGCTCGTGATGCCGTTCAGTGCCGACTCGATGATCACCGGGGTGTCCGTCATGATGGCGCGAGCGTACGCCTCCCTTCCGGTGTGCTCCCGGCCTCCGCACTTCGTGCCCGCTCGGGCTTACGCTCGACGCCGTGGCCAAGCTCGTGATCGCGATCTGGGAGCCGGACGCCGCGGTGGTGGATCGGCGGCGCGGCCCGGGGGTGGTCGTCCGGCAGGCGCTGGAGAACCAGGGCCGTTACGGGGCGGGCGAGCCGTTTGACGTGCTCGTCACGGCGAGGATCGAGGATCCGGCGGGGCTCGGGCCGGGCGATCTCGGCGACCTCGGCGAACGGGTCTGGGCGTGGGCCGTCGACGAACGCCGTCCTCGGGCCGGTACCGAGACGTGCGCGGTGACGATGGTCGCCCTGATGCGACGGGCGCCGGCGCTGACCGCCGAGCAGTTCGCGGCGCACTGGACCGCGCGCCACACCCCGCTCGCGCTCGCGCACCACGCCGGGCTGCACGACTACACGCAGAACCTCGTCGTCGAGAGCCTCACCACTGGCGCGGACGAGGTGGACGGCGTCGCCGAGCTGGGATTCCGGACCCGCGCGGCCTTCGAGACGGAGTTCTACGACTCCGACGACGGGCGCCGGGTGATCAATGAGGACGTCCGGCGGTTCATGGCCGGCCCCGGCCCCGACACCACCCTCCTCGCCCCACCCACCTGACCCCACCCCGGGCTCTGGCGTCACTTACCCACGGTATGCGCGGGTAAGTGACGCCGAAACGAGGTGGGAAACTAGATTGCCGCGGTCACCGTCGACGCAGGAGCTCGCATGACCGCATCCGGATCGATTCTCGGCCACGCGGTACTCCGCCGGGAGGACCCGAAGATCCTCGAGGGTGGCGCGCGGTACTTCGACGACCTGCCCATCGACCGGATGCTCCACGTCGTGTTCGTGCGATCGACGATCGCGCACGCCGAGGTCACGTCCGTCGACACCTCCGAGGCCGTCGGCATGCCGGGCGTGGTCGGGGTCTATGCCGGCGATGATCTCGAGCTCGAGCCGATCCAGGGCTTCGTCATGCTTCCCCCGGTCTTCGCGCGGCCCCCGTTCGCCAAGGATCGAGTGCGGTTCGTCGGCGACATCGTTGCCGCCGTCGTGGCCGAGACCCGGGCCCAGGCGGTGGACGCGGCCGAGCTCGTGATCGTCGACTACGAGCCGCTTCCCGTCGTGGTGGATGCCGAGGCTGCACTCGCCGACGGTGCGGAGCTGCTCTTCCCCGAGCACGGCTCCAACCTCGCGATCGAGTTCGACTTCGGCGAGGACCCGACCGTGCTCGATGGTGCCGAGGTGGTGATCAAGCAGACGATGGTCAACCAGCGGGTCGCGGCCGTGCCGATGGAGCCCAATGGGATCATCGCGATGAGCGACGGTGAAGGCGGCCTCGTCTGCCACGTCCCCACGCAGAACCCGCACGGTCTCCTGCAGCCGATCGCCGCCGCAACGGGTCTCGACGAAGACCAGATCCGGGTCGTGGCCCCGGCCGTCGGCGGCGGGTTCGGTGCGAAGGCGGGAATGTACGTCGAGTTCGCGGTCGCCGCGAAGGCCGCACTCGTGCTCGGTCGGCCGGTGAAGTGGACCGAGACCCGCTCGGAGAACATGGTCGCGATGACCCAGGGCCGCGCGCAGGTCCAGCACGTCGAGATGGGGCTCAAGCGTGACGGCACGATCGTCGGGGTACGGGTGAAGATCTACGCCGACGGCGGTGCGTACCCGACCATCGGCGCGTTCCTCCCGTTCCTCACCCGCACGATGTCCCAGGGGGTCTACGCGATTCCCAAGGTCGAGTTCACGTCGTGGAGCGCGGCGACCAACACCACGCCGCTCGCCGCGTACCGTGGCGCCGGACGCCCCGAAGCAACGGCGTTCCTCGAGCGGATCATCGACATCGCCGCCGACGAGCTCGGCATCGATCCGGTTCAGATCCGCAAGCAGAACTTCATCCCGCCCGAGGCCTTCCCGATCACCACGGTCACCGGCGCGAACTACGACGTCGGCGAGTACGCGAAGGCGATCGACGAGGCGTGTCGCGTCGCGGGCTACGCCGAGCTGCGGGCCGAGCAGGCCGCGCGTCGCGAGCGGGGCGACGTGCTCCAGCTCGGCATCGGCGTCTCGGCCTACGTGGAGGTGACCGCGGGGGGCTTGTTCCAGGAGTACGGCGCGATCGAGGTCCACGACGACGGCTCCGTCTCCGCGACGGTCGGCACGTCGGCGCACGGCCAGGGTCACGAGACGGCGTTCGCGATGATCGTCCAGGAGCTGCTGGGGATCCCGATGGAACGGGTGACGGTCGTGCAGTCCGACACCGCGCTCGTCCCCCGTGGCCTGGGCACCATGGGCTCGCGCTCCCTGCAGATCGGGGGGAGCGCGCTCTACAAGGCCAGCGAGGGCGTGCTCGCCAAGGCCCGCCAGCTCGCCGCGCACCTGCTCGAAGCGAACGCGGACGACATCGTGCTCACCGATGACGGCCGGCTCGGCGTGGCCGGGGTCCCGTCGAGCGCCTTGTCGTGGGGAGAGCTCGCGGTCGCGGCCAAGAGCGGCGACGGGGTCCCCGCCGAGATCGGCGAATCGCTCCCGCCCGGCATGGAACCCGCGCTCGCGTACGCGTTGGACTTCAACCAGGGCGAGGCGACGTTCCCGTTCGGTGCACACATCGCCGTGGTGGAGATCGACACCGAGACCGGAAACGTCGAGCTGCTCCGGCACGTCGCGGTCGACGACTGTGGCCGCATCCTCAACCCGATGCTCGTCGCCGGCCAGCAGCACGGCGGCATCGCGCAGGGCGTCGCGCAGGCGCTCTGGGAAGGGTTCGCCTACGACGACGACGGCAACCCGCTCACCGCGAACCTCATGGACTACGCGATGCCGAGCGCCGCGGAGCTCCCGAGCTTCGAGGCTTCGAACACGGAGACGCCGACGCCGCTCAACCCACTCGGCGCGAAGGGCATCGGCGAGTCCGGCACCATCGGCTCGACTCCCGCGGTGCAGAACGCGGTCATCGACGGGCTCTCGCACCTCGGCGTCCGCCACCTCGACATGCCCCTGGGCTCGCAGCGGGTGTGGCAGGCGATCCGGGACGCACGCACTTCCGCCTGATGCCGACGACCTTTGCCCTGCCGCTCGTGCGGCTCTCGGTCGAGCAGTACCGACGCATCGTTGCGCACTGCTACTTCGGCCTTCCTGACGAGGCGTGCGGCCTGCTGGCCGGCCCCGTCCTCGGCGCGGAGGCGACCGGCCTGATCACCGAGGTGTACCCGGCCGTCAACGCCGACGCGTCGTCGCGGACCTACACCGTCGACGGGCGCGACTACCTCCGGGCGTCGCGGGATGCGGAAGCACGCGGTGACGAGATCATCGGCGTCTGGCACTCCCACACCCACACGGACGCGTATCCGTCACCGACCGACGTGCGTCAGGCGGTCGACCCCATGTGGCTCTACGTCATCGTCTCGCTCCGAGACGAAGTCCCCGTCTTCCGGGCGTTCCGGATCCGTGATGCACAGGTCGCCGAGTGCCAGGTCGAGCTCATCGGTGCCTCGTCCTCGTTATAGGCTGACGAGATGGCCGTGGAAGTCCGTTTGCCCACCTTGCTCCGCACGCACACCGATGGCGCCGGATCGCTGCAAGTGAACGGCGCGACCGTCGGCGAGGTCTTCGCGGAGGTCGTCGAAGCGCACCCCGGGCTCAAGGGCCAGCTCGTCGACGACGCGGGGTCGCTCCACAAGTTCGTCAACGTGTACCTGAACGACGACGACATCCGGTACCTGGACGGGCTCGACACCAAGGTCGGCGAGAACGACGTCATCTCGATCCTCCCGGCGGTTGCCGGCGGGTCGTAGCTCGTTGTCCGGCGACGAGCGAGCGCGGCCGTGAAGATGGAGTCGGTGCTCGAGCTGATCGGCAACACGCCGCTGGTCGGTGTGCACGCGCTGAGCCCCAACCCGGCCGTGCGCATCTACGCCAAGCTCGAAGGCCAGAACCCGGGCGGGTCGTCCAAGGACCGCATCGCGGCCAAGATGGTCGAGCTCGCGGAGAAGGACGGGGTGCTCACACCCGGCGCCACGATCCTCGAGCCGTCGTCGGGAAACACCGGCATCGGTCTCGCGCTCGTGGCCAAGCTGCGCGGCTACCAGCTGCGGGTCGTGATGCCCGAGAACGTGAGCGTCGAACGGCGCCAGCTGCTGGAGATCTTCGGCGCCGAGATCACGTTGAGCCCGGGAGAGGAAGGCAGCAACGGCGCGATCCGGCGGGCCCAGCAGATTGCCGCAGACGAGCCCGGCTACGTGTTCCTGTACCAGTACGGGAATCCGGCGAACCCGCTCGCGCACTACGAAGGCACCGGTCCCGAGATCTGGCGCGACTGCCCCGAGGTCGATGCCTTCGTGGCCGGTCTCGGGACGAGCGGCACCCTCATGGGGGTCGGCCGCTACCTCAAGGAGCAGAAGCCCGGGGTCCGGGTCGTCGCGGTGGAGCCACCCGCGGGCGAGCTGGTGCAAGGCCTGCGCAACCTCGATGACGGCTTCGTGCCGCCGATCTTCAGCCCCGGCGTGCTGGATCGGAAGCTGATCGTGCGCCCCCGAGAGTCGATCGAGTGGACGCGTCGGCTGCTCAACGACTGCGGAGTGTTCGCCGGGATCTCCTCGGGTGCGGCCGTCGCCGGCGCAGTGAAGGTGGCCGCGACGATGGAGTCGGGGACGATCGTCACCCTGCTGCCGGACGGCGGCTGGAAGTACCTCTCGTCCGGCGCGTGGACCGACGACCTCGATGTCGTCGAGGAACGCGCGCGGCGCATCAACTACTGGTGAGCGACGCGGCACGTTCCACGAAGGCGGACGTCGAGCGCGCAGTCGCAATCCTGCGAGACGGCGGGCTCGTCGCGTTCCCGACCGAGACCGTGTACGGGCTCGGCGCCGACGCGACGAATCGAGACGCACTGCGCTCGCTCTACGCGGTCAAGGGCCGTCCGACGGCGCATCCGGTCATCGTCCATCTCGCTCGAGCGGAGCAGCTCGGCGACTGGGCCATCGATGTCTCGTCCGCCGCACGCACCTTGGCCGATGCGTGCTGGCCGGGCCCGCTGACACTCGTCGTCCGCCGCGCCCCCCATGTCCGCGACGAAGTGACGGGCGGGCTCGAGACCGTCGGCCTGCGGGTCCCCGGGCACCCGCTTGCCCGGGAGCTGCTCGAGGCATTCGGTGGTGGGCTCGCGGCGCCCTCGGCGAACCGGTTCGGTCGGGTCAGTCCCACGACCGCGGCTGCCGTGCGCGCGGAGCTCGGCG
>JADGON010000193.1 GCA_017882945.1 Acidimicrobiia bacterium
CACCCCGATCGGACCGCGCTCGTCGTCGGCGACGTCCGCCGGACGTTCGCGGAGATCGAGGACCGGTCCAACCGTCTCGCGCACCACCTGCGCGATGCCGGGATCGGCGTCGGCGATCACGTGGGCATCTACGCGTACAACGGCGCGGAATGGGTCGAAGGAATGATGGCCCTCTACAAGCTGCGCGCCGTCCCGGTCAACGTGAACTACCGGTACGTCGAGACCGAGCTGCGGTACCTGTGCGACAACGCGGATCTGGTGGGGATCATCATGCAGCGCGAGTTCGCCCCGCGCGTCGCGGCGATCCGCGGCGACCTCCCGCAGCTGCGTCACCTCGTCATCGCCGACGACGGGAGCAATGCGAGCGTCGAAGGGCTGGAGTTCGCGGACTACGAGACCGCGATCGCGGGTGCGACGGCGGAGCGTGACTTCCCCGAACGCTCGAATGACGACATCCACATGATCTACACGGGCGGCACCACGGGAATGCCCAAGGGGGTGATGTGGCGCCAGGAAGACATCTTCTTCGCGCTCTGCGGTGGCATTGACGCGTACAGCAACGAGAAGCTCGACAACCCAGAGGCGCTGCGCGACCGTGCCGCGGCGAGCGCCGGTCCCGGGGTGATGCTGCCCGCCGCGCCACTCATGCACGGTGCCGGCCAGGTCTCGACCATCCGCGGCCTGATCCACGGCGACACGACGGTGCTGCTGGCGAAGTTCGACGCCGAGGAGATCTGGCGGCTGGTCGAGCGCGAGAAGGTGAACGTCCTCGGCATCACGGGCGACGCGATGGCCCGTCCACTCGCCGACAAGCTCGAGGAGATGCACCAGGACCTGGACTTGTCGTCGCTGATCTCGATCGGCTCGAGCGCGGCGATCTTCTCGCAGTCGATCAAGGACCAGCTGATGAAGCTGCTGCCGAACATCCTGGTCGTGGACTCGATCGGCGCAACCGAGACCGGCATGAACGGCATCAAGATCGCGCAGGTGGGGGAGAAGTCTCACGGCGGTCCCGCGACCGTGAAGCCGTCGCGTGACTCGATCGTGGTGGACGATGACCTCAACCTCATCGAGCCCGGTTCCGGGGAGATCGGTCGTGTCGCGCGCACGGGCAACATCCCGCTCGGCTACTACAAGGACCCCGTGCGCAGCGCGCAGACCTTCATCGAGGTGGACGGGGTGCGCTACGCGATCCCGGGCGACTTCGCGACCGTCGAGGCCGACGGCCAGGTCACGCTGCTCGGCCGCGGTTCGATCGTGATCAACACCGGTGGTGAGAAGGTCTTCCCCGAAGAGGTCGAAGGTGTCCTCAAGTCGCACCCGGATGTCTTCGACGTGCTCGTGGTCGGTGTGCCCGACGAGCGGTGGGGCGAGCGGGTCACTGCGATCGTGCAGCCGCGCGCCGGGCGCACGCCGTCGGTTGCGGATCTCGACGCGCACTGCCGCACCCAGATCGCGGCCTACAAGGCCCCGAAGCAGGTGTTCCTCGTGGACCAGATCAGCCGGGCTCCGAGCGGCAAGCCGGACTACCCGTGGGCCAAGGAGTACGCCCGCAGCGCCTCGGAGCACTAGCCCCTAGGGTTTCGGCGCGATGGATCTCGCCCCGTACGAGGCCGCCGGTCTCTACGATCCCGCTGCGCCGGACGCCGCCGACCGACTCGCGTTGCTGGAGCACCTCGAGGCGCGGGGAGTCTCGGTCCCGCAGATGGTCGCGGCGCTCGAGATCGGCTCGTTGCACGCGGCGGCGACGGACAACCGCATCCGCCCCGGTCGAGCGATGTCCGCGGCGGCGGTGGCCGACGAGGTCGGGATTCCCGAGCTGCTGCTCCGCCGGGTCACGCTCGCCGCGGGAGTGCTCCTCGAAGACGACGACTACCGCGAGAGCGATGTCGACACGTTCAAGCTGTTCGCCGGGGGTGCCGGCATGTTCGGCGAGGAGGCGACGCTCCAGTTCACGCGGGCGGTCGGGTCGTCGATGGCCCGGGTCGCGGACGCCGCCATCTCGCTGTTCCTGGTCAACGTCGAAGGGCCACTGGTGCAGGAGGGCGGCGGTGCGACATCGCTGGCCGAGGCCGCGGACTCGGCGGTCGACTCGCTCGAGGTGATCCCTTCACTCATGGCCGGGCTCTTCCGGCTCCACATGCAGGCTGCGATCAGCCGGCAGCGGAGTGCGAACAAGTCGTCGGGGGATCCCGGCATGTTCCGGCTCGCGGTCGGGTTCGTCGATCTCGTCGGGTTCACCCCGTACGCGCAGGACGTGTCGCCCACCGAGCTCGCCGGGTTCGTCGAGAGCTTCGAAGCGCGGGCGAACGACGTCGTCGCCTCGCGCGGCGGCCGGGTCGTGAAGCACATTGGTGACGAGGTGATGTTCGTGGAGGCCGATCCCAACATCGCGTGTGACATCGCACTGCGACTCGTCGAGAGCTTCGGCGGAGAGGCCGGGGTGTCCCCGCATGCCGGCGTGAGCTTCGGGCCGCTCGTCGCGAGAGGCGGCGACTACTACGGCTCGGTCGTGAACCTCGCGTCGCGCATTGCCGACCTGGCGGTTCCCGGCGAGGTGCTCGTGACCGAGTCACTCGAGCGGGCGGCGTCGAGCGGGCAGGGCTTCGGCTTCGAGCCCGCGGGGCGACGGCAGCTCAAAGGGTTCGCGGAACCGATCCCGCTCTGGTCGGTCACGCGATCGCGCCCTGCTCCTTGAGCTCGGCGATCTGCGCGGGCTCGAAGCCCCACTCGAGCAGCGCGGTGTCGGTGTCGGCGCCCGGGACGACGGGGGTTCGCTCGATGGCCCCCGGCGTGCGGCTGAAGCGCGGCGCCGGCGCGGGTTGGGGCGCGCCCTCGACCTCGACGAACGTCTTGCGCGCGACGTTGTGGGGATGCCGGCGCGCTTCGTTCATCGTGAGGACAGGTGCGAAGCAGACCTCGTGCCCCGCGAAGAACTCGATCCATTCGTCGCGGGTCCGAGTCCGGAAGAGCTCGGCCATCCGGTCCTTCAAGCCGGGCCAGGTCGCCTGGTCCATCTGCGTCGCCGGATCGAGCTCGATCCCGAGCGGGCCGAGCATCGCCGCGAGCTCGGCGTAGAACTGCGGCTCGTAGCTTGCGATCGAGATCCATTGGCCGTCGGACGTGCCGTAGACCCCGTAGAAGTGCGCGCCGCCGTCGAGCAGGTTCGTGCCCCGATCATCGGACCAGAACCCCATCGCGCTGAGGCCGACGAACACGCTCATCTGCATCGCCGCGCCGTCGACCATCGCGGCGTCGATGACCTGACCCCGGCCTGAGCGCTCACGCTCGAGCAGTGCCGCGAGCACGCCGAACGCGAGGAGGAGGCCACCGCCGCCGAAGTCGCCGATGAGGTTGATCGGCGGGACCGGCGGGCCACCCGCGGTGCCGATGTGAGCCAGCACGCCGGCGAGCGCGATGTAGTTGATGTCGTGGCCCACGTCGTGGGCGAGCGGACCCTCTTGGCCCCAGCCCGTCATGCGGCCGTAGACGAGCCTCGGGTTGCGCTCGAGGGCCAGGTCCGGGCCGATGCCGAGCCGCTCCGCGACGCCCGGACGGAAGCCTTCGATGAGGACGTCCGCGGACTCGCACAGCTTCAGCACCGTCGCGGCGCCGCGCGGGTGCTTGAGGTCGATCCCCACGGAGCGCCGGTTGCGGTCCAGGCTCGCGTACGGCGACGCCGGGATCATCCCGCTTCCCGCCGCCACCGATGTGGCGCGATCGAGCCGCAGGACCTCGGCACCGAGATCGCCGAGCGCCATTCCCGCGAACTGGGTCGGGCCGATGCTCGGGATCTCGAGGACGCGGAAGCCGGTGAGTGGACCCATGGCGCTTCTACCTTCCCCGGGCCGCGGTCACTCGTCGAGCTTGAAGACGCGCGCCGCGTTCTCGTGCAGGAACTTGGGCCAGACGTGGTCGCGGAACGGCACGCCGGGCAGCTCGGAGAAGATGCGGTCGTAGCTCAACCCGGCGGGGAAGTAGCCGCTCCAGACGATCTTGTCGGTACCGCGCGTGTTGGCGTAGTCGATGATGTCGGCAGGGAAGTGCTTCGGCGCGAACGCGGTCGTCGAGTAGTAGAGGTTCGGCCACTTGAGCATCAGCTTCACCGCGAGATCGGTCCACGGCTCGCAGCCGTGACGGGTCACGAAGCGCAGCTCGGGGAAGAACCAGCAGATCTCGTCGAGGCGGGCGACATCCTGTGGCGAGAACGGGATGCGCGGTCCCGGGACGCCCATGGTCGACGCGAACGCGATGTCGAGCTCGACGCATTTCATGTAGATCGGGAACCACTTCTTGTCGTCCACCGCGACCTGGGGGTTCAGGCCAGCGGGGAAGGCCCCGACACACTTGAGGTCGAACTCGGCGGCGTACTTCTCGATCTTGCGCACCGCTTCCATGCCGTGGTTCGGGTTGGCGCCGATGGACGCGAAGAAGCGTTCGGGATGCTCGCGCACTGCACGGGCGCCCTCTGGATCCTCCACCGAGACGATCGCGCGCCGAATCCCGTGACGGTCGTGCTCCGCGATCAGGAACTCGACCGGGTCACCGAGCTCCTCGGCATCCCAGCCCGGCGGCTCCTTGAACATGTAGCCCGCCGGCATGGCGAGCTTGCCCTCGCCCTGCTTGGACTCCGCGTCTTTGGCCTGATCCCGAATGAAGCCGTAGAACGCGAACATCTCCTCGCGCGTCTTCGGCACGCCGACCGAAGTGTCGATGGCGCCACCGGCCGCGAGCGCCGCCTCGAACGCCGGATTGCCCGTCATGATGCAAACCGTTCCTCGAGCCCGAAGACCCTGACGGCGTTCTCCCGGAGGAACTTGGGCCACACGTGGTCGCGGAACGGCACGCCGGGCAGCTCGGAGAAGATGCGGTCCAGTCCGAGCCCGGCGGAGTAGTAGCCCGCGTACAGGATCTTGTCGGCGCCGCGGGTGTTCGCGAAGTTGATGATGTCATCGGGGTAGTGCTTCGGTGCGAACGCGCTCGTCGAGTAGTAGAGGTTCGGCCACTTCAGCAGGAGCTTCACCATCAGCTCGGTCCAGGGCTCCGCACCGTGGCGCACGACGATCTTGAGCTCGGGGAAGTACCAGCAGACCTCGTCGAGCAGTCGGACGTCCTGCGCGCCCATGAGGATGCGCGGACCCGGCACGCCCGCGTACAGCATGATCGGCACGTCGAGCTCCACGCACTTGGCGTAGATCGGGTACATCTTCTTGTCGTTGATCGGCACCTGCGGGATGAGGCCCGTGCCCCAGACGTGCGCGGCGACGGCGCCGTCTTCGCGTACGAAGCGGGTGAGGTCGCGGACGGACTCCATCCCGGTGTTCGGGTTGACGTTCGCGACGCCGGCGAACCGGTCCGGGTAGTCCTTGCAGGCGCGCTGCGCGTCCTGGTTCTCGTGGATGCCCGGCATCATCAGCTTGATGCCGTGCTCCTCCATCTGCGCGAGCACTTCGGCGACCGGGTCGCCCAGCTCCTCGTAGTGGGGCACGCCCTTGAACATGTACTCCGCGGGCATCTCCATCGACTGGGTCTCGGAGTCCATCGCCTGCTTGCGGATGTAGTCGTAGACCTTGGCCTTCTCCGCCCGGGGCGCGGGCATCGACAGGAACGTGTCGATCACGCCACCGGCGCGGGCAGCCTCGAACGCATCGTTGACGACGGGGGAGTCGCTCACTCGTCGAGCTTGAAGACCCGCACCGCGTTCTCGCGCAGGAACTTGGGCCAGACGTGGTCGCGGAACGGCACGTCCGGCATCTCCTCGAAGATGCGGTCCAGGCTCAGTCCCATCGGGAAGTACCCCGCGTACATCACCTTGTCGGCGCCACGCGTGTTGGCGAAGTGGATGACGTCCTTCGGGTAGAACTTCGGCGCGAACGCGCTCGTGGAGTAGTGGAGGTTCGGCCACTTGAGCATGAGCTTCACCGCGAGGTCGGCCCAGGGCTCGCAGCCGTGGCGGGTGACGAACTTGAGGTCCGGGAAGAACCAGCACACCTCGTCGATGAGCGCGACTTCCTGGGGCGCGAACGGCACCCGCGGACCCGGCACGCCGGCGCACACGCAGATCGGGATGTCGAGCTCCACGCACTTCGCGTAGATCGGATAGAACTTCTTGTCGTTGATCGGCACCTGCGGGGTGAGGCCCGCGGGGAACGCGGTGGCGGCCTTCACGCCGAGCTCGCGGACCGCGGCCTCGAGCTCGCGGACGGCCTCCATACCCCGGTTCGGGTCGACCTCGAAGGACCCGAAGAACCGGTTCGGGTAGTCCTTGATCGCCTTCTGGGCCTGGTCGTTCTTGAAGCTCGTCCCGACCATCGCCATCGAGATGCCGTGCTTGTCCATCTCGGACAGCAGGTAGCTCACGGGGTCGTCGAGATGCTCCTGGAAGTTCGGCACATGCTTGAACATGTACTGGGCCGGGAACTCGAAGTCCTCCCGGCTTTCGCGGTCGAGGAGCTGGGTGCGGAGGAAGTCGTACCAGCGCTTGGGATCCCCGCTCGGGATTCCCAGCATCAGGTCGATGACCCCGACATCGGTCGGCATCGGCATGATTTCGACGCTATCGCGCTACCTGACGAACCGTCAGATTCACCCTCCCTGGATTGCCACCGCCGTGGTCGGGTCCCACCGTGCGGCGCTTGCTGTCCCACCGTCCGGCTCTCATGTGCCCATGGAACCGCCACACGCAGCTCAACGGGCAATTGAAGCGCTCGCGGTCGAACAGTTCGGAGTGTTCGGCCGGAGCCAGGCCATCGCGCTCGGAGCAACACGCCACGCGCTCGCGCGTCGAGTCGCGTCCGGTGCGTGGCCGATCGTCCTCCCCGGCGTGCATCGACGAAGGCACTCCGCGATCTCCTCGAGCAACGTGGCCTCGGACGAGCCGAGAGCGGTTGGGAGGTGCGTACCGCGCAGGTCCTCGTCGCCGCGGGCTTCCCGAGCCCGACGCGCCAGCACCCGATCCGCGCCAACGGCACGGTGATCGCCCGTGCC
>JADGON010000194.1 GCA_017882945.1 Acidimicrobiia bacterium
ACGAACGCGCCCAAGCTGAGGCCGCGGGTCACGAGTTCTCGCGCCACTGGATCCACAGCGGCATGGTCGAGATCGGCGGCGAGAAGATGTCCAAGTCGTCGGGCAACTTCACGACGCTCGGCGATGCCCTCGACGCGTACGGCGCTCGCGCGTTCCGGATGGCGGTGCTGCAGGTGCACTACCGCTCGCGCACCGAGCTGGGACCGACGGAGCTGCGTGACTCGGGCCAGGCCGTCGAACGCCTGGATGCGCTGGTCCGCCGGGCTAGGGGCGCGGGCATCGACTTCGATTCCGTCGAGCCCGACGAAGCCACGGTCACGGCGTTTCGGGCCGCGATGGACGACGACTTCGGCACCCCGGCCGCGATGGCCACGATCTTCGACGCGGTCAAGCGGGCCAACGTCGCGATCGACCGCAACGACTCATGGACGGCCGCCGCGCTCGTCGCGGCGGTGCGTCATCTGACTGGGGCCCTCGGCCTCGACATCGGCGTCTCGACCGCGAGTGAGGATGACGACGCCGCGGAGATCGACGCGCTGGTCGAGGCACGCGTCGCGGCGCGCGCCGCCCGTGACTTCTCCGAGGCCGACCGCATCCGCGACGAGCTCGCGGCGCGCGGGATCACGCTCGAGGACACGGCCACCGGCACGATCTGGCATCGATGAGCGGCAAGCGGCCCGGTCGGAGCGACTCCGGGCTGGGCGGCGACCAGGTCGAGGGGCGCAATGCCGTGCGCGAGCTCCTGCGCGCGCGTCGCCGGCGGGTCTCCGAGCTGTGGGTCGTTCCTGGGCGCGACGCGCCGGTCCTCGACGAGATCCTCGAGCTTGCGACCGCAGGAGGTGCTCGCATCCGGCAGGTCTCGCCCGAGGAGCTCGAGGCCCGGGCCCGTACGGACGCCCCGCAGGGTGTGCTCGCACTCGCGGCGCCGATCCCGAGCCACGAGATCGACGAGCTCCTGAACCGGCCGGACGCATTCCTCCTCGCGCTCGACGGCGTCACCGATCCGGGCAACCTCGGTGCGATCCTCCGGGTCGCGGAGACTGCGGGGGTCACCGGGGTCGTGCTGCCCCGGCACCGGAGCGCGAGCCTGACGCCCGCGGCGGTGAAGGCCGCGGCAGGTGCGGTCGAGCACCTTCCCCTGGCAACTGCGTCGGGGGTTCCTGCGCTGCTGGACCGCGCGTCGAGGGCGGGAGTGTGGTCCGTGGGCCTCGACGCCGGCGGGGATGCGGACGTCTTCGCACTCGATGTGGCGGACCGCCCGCTCGTCGTCGTCCTCGGCGCGGAGGGTCGAGGTCTCTCGCGCCTGACACGCGAACGGTGCGACCTGGTCGCCAGCATCCCGATGCGCGGAGTGATCGAAAGCCTCAATGTCGCCACCGCGGCCGCGATCGCATGTCACGCGATCGCTCGCCAACGGCACAGCTAACCTCACTCCGTCGCCGGAGTAGCTCAGTCGGCAGAGCAGCGGTTTTGTAAACCGCAGGTCATCGGTTCGATCCCGATCTCCGGCTCTTTCCCCCGCCCAGTGCCACCGGTGTCGATCCTCGAGCCGATAGGGTCGAGGAGTCAAGATCGGCCTCCCATCGGAGCCTTCCGGCTATGAGTGATTCCACCATCCTCCCCGGCGGGCAGCGCGTCGAACGGACCCGAACCGGGAAAGGTGTCGGCTTCGGTCGCAGCGTTGCTTTCTCGGCCGCGCGCGGCGCGGGCCTGATCGGTCTCGCGGTCATCATCGGCATCGTGTTGCTCCAGGTGATCGACGACGGGACGAGTGGTCCGATCGGTGACGGCGGGTCCGTCAGTGCGGGCTCGTCCGGCACCACCACGACGACGAGCGCGGGTGCGGGCTCGAGCTCGACCACATCGACGACCGCGGCGGCACCGGTGCATCCACCGGCCGAGGTCGCGGTGCTGGTGTTGAACGGCTCGGGTCGTCCCGGTGCCGCGACCGCGCAGAGCAACGCGCTCAAGTCGAAGGGATATCAGACCAGGACGCCGACGGACACGGCTCGGCGAACCGGCAACATCGTCTACTTCAAGCCCGGCTATGACCGCGAGTGCACAACCGTCGCCGCTTCGGTCGACGGCGCGCCGAAGGTCGAGGCGCTGCCGACCCCGCCGCCGACGGGCAGCCAAGACGCGAACTGCGTCGTCATCCTCGGCGCGTAGCGCGACCGGTTCGCCGTGAGCTCCGTGCTCGACCCGTTGGTCGAACACGCAACCGAGGCGGCCGTGCTCGTCGACTTCGACGGCTCGCTCTCGCCGATCGTCGATGATCCCACTCTCGCGGTTGCGCTCCCCGAAGCGCGAGACGCGCTTGCCGCGCTCGTCGGAGGGGTGGCGCTCGTCGCCGTCGTGAGCGGGCGTCCGGTCGCGTTCCTTCGCGATGCGCTCGGCATCGACGGCGTCACCTGCGTCGGCCAGTACGGATTGCAGCGCTGGGACGGGACCAACGTCGTCACCGATCCCCGGGTGGAGCCCTACCTGGCGCCGGTCGAGCAGATCGCCGCCGCGGCGAGCCGGGAGCTGCCCGGGGTGCTGGTCGAACGCAAGGACGGGGTGGCGGTCGTGCTCCACTGGCGGCAGCGTCCGGAGCTCGACGGCCGTGCCGGCGCCTGGGCGGTCGAAGCGGTGGCGGGTACGGGGCTCGAGCTCCACCCGGCGCGGATGGCGGTCGAGATCCGCCCGCCGGTCCCGTTGGACAAGGGCGACGTCGTGGAAGCGCTGTGCGACGGTATGACCGCCGCGGCGTTCGCCGGTGACGACTCCGGCGATCTCCCGGCTTTCGACGCGCTCGACCGGCTCCGGGCCCAGGGCCGGCTCGAACACGCGGTGCACATCGGTGTGGCGTCGTCCGAGGGTCCGGCGGAGCTGATGGCGAGAGCGGATGTGCAGGTCGACGGCCCGGCCGGGCTCGCGGTGCTGTTGCGCGAGCTCGGGGACTCGATCAGCCGCGGGCCTGTCTGAGCTGAGTCTCGAGCCACGCAGCAGGCGGGTTGGCCTGCGCGAGGGTCCGGAGCTCAGCCGCTCGCGTTCCGCGCTCCGCGGCGCTCATGACCAACGCCTCGTGGAGCGCGGCGGCGGTCTGGACGACGTCGAACGGTTGCACGGTCAGGCACGCGTGGTGCAGCTCGTCGTGCGCGCCGGCCTCGCGTGAGAGGCAGAGCACGCCGTCGCGTCGGTTCGCGAGTGGGCCTTCCAACGCGATGAGGTTGAGCCCATCGCGCACCGGGTTCACGAGCAGGACGTCGCTGCGCACCAGCCCGGCGAGCGAGCGCGCGTAGTTGTCGCGTTGGTCGAGGATCACCGGCTCCCAGTCCGATGTCGCCCAACGCTCGTTGACCCGGGCCGCGGCCTGCTCCACCTCGTTGCGGTAGGCGAGGTACTCGGGCAGTGACTCGCGCGACGGGTTCAGGAGCGCGGCGAAGACGACGCGCTCGCGCAACTTCTCGTGTTCCTCGAGCAACAGGTCGTACGCCTGGAAGCCGCGCACGATGTTCTTGGAGAGCTCCATCCGGTCGCTGCGGACGATCAGCTGGCGATCGCCGACGCGCGCTTCGAGCGCGGCAATCTCGGCATCGACCTCGGGCGTCGCGATCTCGGCCGCGAGGACCGCCGGATCAGGTCCGAAGGACGCGGCGAAGGTGGGGCCGACGCCGGCATCCTCGCCCAGCACCTCGTGCGCGGACGCACGGAACGCACGCGCCCACCGCTCGGTGTGGAACCCGGTCGTGCAGCTGGCCATCGACGAGCACAGGCTGTGTGCCACGTACTCGGGGAGGACGCGTACGGAGCTCGGACCGCAGAACGGCGTGTGCGTGAAGTGGACGACGTGCAGATCCGGCCGGCCCTGCGCCAGCATCTGGGGGACGAGCGCGAGCTGGTAGTCCTGCACGAGGACGGTCTCACCCTCGGGCGCGCCGTCGATCACCGCATCGGCGAAGGAGCGGTTCACGGAGACGTAGCCCTCCCACGCTTCCCGGAACCGCCGGTCGAATCGAGGCCGCCGGGCGAGGTCGAAGAGGCCGTGGTGCAGGAACCAGAGGACGCCATTCGAAACGACGTCGTAGTGCAGGCGCGAGGTGGTCGGGTCTAGCGCGAGCAGCTTGGCGTGCACTCCACCGGTCGGCGTCGGCGTGCCCGCCAACACCGCGGCGCGATCGTCCTCGCCGATCGCGGCGGCAACCCAGGTGGCGTCCTCGCGGTTGGCCAGCAGCGGCATGAGGGCGCTGACCACACCGCCCGAGCCGCGGTGGGCCGAGAAGGTGCCGTCGTCGTTGCGGGCGAACCGGAACGGCCCGCGATTGGAGACGACGATCACGCGACGAGCACTAACTCTTGAGCGTGCCGAAGAGCCGGAGCCAGTCCTCGAGCTCGCGGGTCGAGAGGAAGTTCTTCCGCACGTGCTCCTGGCCGCTCTCGCCCATCGCGTCGGCCTTTGATGGATCCGCGAGCAGCTCGATGGTGCGATCCGCACACTCGGGGATCGAGTCGACGAGGTAGCCGTCCCGACCGTCACGGATCTGCAGCACGATCCCGCCCGCGCGGCCGCCGATCACCGGCCGACCCTTCCAGAGCCCTTCGGCGACGGTGAGCCCGAAGCCTTCGCGGATCGACTTCTGGATCACGACATCGGCCGCGCGCTGGAAGGCGTTGATCTGTACGTTGCCGACCTGCTGGATGTTCGACAGCAGGTGGATGTCCTTGTCGTGACCGCGGGCCGCCTCGACCTGCTCCCAGACCTGGAAGCCCTCGGGGTCGTCGGTGGCCATCGAGCCTGCGAGCACGAGCTGCGCGTCGGGCACCGCTTCGCGCACGGCCTGGAATGCCTCGATCACGCCGACCGGGTCCTTCCACGGGTCGTACCGGCTGACCTGGCAGACGATCGGACGATTCCTGTCGATCCCGTACTGCTTGCAGATCTCGTGCACGAACGGGACGGGCAGGTCGAGGTTCTTCACCGACAGCGGGTCGATGCACGGTGGCGCGGTGATGATGTTGTCCATCGACAGCGACGCGGGGATGAACTGGTCCATCGTCCAGACCGAGGCGTCGTAGCGCTCGACGTGGGGGCGGAAGAACTCCCAGACGTCTTCGCGCGCGTCGGTCAGGTCGATGTGGCAGCGCCAGATCCACTTGGTCTCGGGTCGGTTGACGGTCGAGTAGCCGACGAACGTGAGCAGTGCCGCGGGCTGGGGGTCGTGGACGATGACGTAGTCCCACTCGCCGTCGAGCAGCAGCGCGTTCTCGAGCACCTTCTCGAGGTACACCTTCTGCATGTTGGGATCCCAGGGGACGTCGGCGCCCTGGAGGGCGTTGTGCGCCGCCTTGGTGACGGCGAAGAACTCGTCGCTGCCGTGGATGACCTGCCACTCGGCCTCGATGCCCAGGCTCCGCAGCAGGGGGACGTGGGTGGCGAGGAGCTCGGCGAC
>JADGON010000195.1 GCA_017882945.1 Acidimicrobiia bacterium
CGAAGCCCTTGGTCGGGTCCACGCGGTCCGGCGACACGATGACGCCGTAGGCCCGCCCCTTCGCCTCGACCATGAGACCGTCGCCGATGAACATCGTCACGTGCTCCGAGCCGTCGGGCCCGTAGGTGAGGAGATCGCCCGGACGCAACGTCTCCGCCGTGACCGGGATCCCCACGTGGAGCTGCGCACCCGAGAAGTGCGGGAGACCGAGACGGATCTGGGCGTACGCCGCCTTGGTGAGGCCCGAGCAGTCGAAGGTCTCCGGCCCTTCAGTCGCGTAGACGTAGGCCTTGCCCACCTGGCGGAGTGCAAAGAGCATCGCGTGCACGACGTTGGGCGGCGTGGCGTCCCACGACTGCTCGAGTGCGTCGGAGGTCGAGCCTTCGAGGCCCTTGCCGCGGGCGATCTCGGCAGCCAGCGCGTGGCGGGCGGCCAGCCACTTCGCGTCCAGCGCCGGGGGTTGCTGGGTCAGCAGCACGCGGGAGAGCTCCTGGTCTGCGGCATCGGCCAACAAGGCGATCGGGCTCGGGCCGGTCGGGACATAGGTCTGCACGCCGTCGATCACGCTGATGGCGCCGTTGCTCGCGGCCAGCTTGTCGAGCAGCCGGTTCACGCGTGCAACCGCTTCGTCGAGCTGCGCCGCCACCCGGGTCCGCTGGGCGCGCTCGTCGCGGAGCTTCTGGTCGAGCCGCGCGGCATCATGTTCGAGCGCCTTGATCTGCTTGCGCGCCGCCGCGTCCACCGCACCGACGAGATACACCGCCCGCTCCTGCGCGAGCCCGTGATCGACGAGCACGCCGAGCTGCCAGCCCGAGGACTGGCCCCGGTAGGTCGCCACCGCCCGCGCGAGCCGCTGGGCTTCTTCGTGCTTGCCGCTCCGGCGCACGCGGGCGAGCTGCTGCTCGTCGGCGGCGATCGAGGCTTCGATGCTGCTGCGCTTCCGGGAGATCAGATCGACCTTCGCCCGCTCGAGCACCAGCTCCTCGGTCGCCGCGGCCAGCGAGTCATCCGGGAGCAGGACTCCTGCCTTCGCGAGCTCCGGGGGGCCGGCCGACGGCGTGGGATCGCCCGGCGCTGCGGCGGGGTCCGTGGCCGCCGGAGTCTTGGCGCCGGGCGGCTTCTTCGCCGGCTTCGTCGTCGACGTCGTGCTCGTCGTCGAGGTGCTCGAGGTCGAGGACCCGTCGCCGGTGGGCCCCGCGGGTCCGGTCGGCCCGGTGGCACCGGGAGGATCGGTGACACCCGACGGCGGGACGACTGCACCTGCGGGCGTGGCGAATCCCACGGCGATCGCGGCCAGCACGCCGATTGCCACGTAGCGCGGCAGCATCTTCACGCCGCCGCTCCGCCCCCGAACGCGCAAGCTCCGCCCCATTCGATGTTCTTCGCCTCCACCAGACCACGGAGAGTGGTCACGGACAGGTTAGTCGGTCGGCTCCGGCCGGTTGACCGCACCCTCGAGGGTTTCCCGGCTGTTCGCCCACTGGACCCAATCCCGATCGGACGATTGCCCGGAATTCTTCGCAAACGCCCGCCACACTGTCCGGGTGGCGAGCCCGACCGGTACCCCGGCCCCACCCGAGAGATCGCGTCCGCGGGATTCCGGCCTCCCCCACCTGGCCGATCTGGCCTGCCGGCATCGCCTGCTCGTCCTCACGGTGTGGGCTCCTGCTCGGCGTCCGCACGATCGGGCATGGCCACGGCGACTGGGACTTCTTCGCCGACGCGTCCCGCGCGCTCTTCGGAAGCTACGGAAGCGAGTTCCCTTCCGGCGGTGGCCTTGGGCTCTTCGCGCACAACCCGGACATCGTCACCGGGCCGTTGGCCCTCGTCGGCGTGCGTGTCCTCTCGGTGATGGGCCCGTCCAACGGCTACGCGGCGGGTGTCATCGCGTCGAGCCTGCTCGGCGTCGCGGCGATCGCCGGGATCGACCGGGCCGCGCGCGCGACCGGCCGCACCCGCGACGCCGCGGTGTTGCTCGGTGGGATCGTGCTGCTTCCGGCCTGGAACGAGATCGCCGGCTACGGCCACCTCGACGACGCACTCGCCTTCGCGCTGATCGCCTGGGCGCTGTGGGCCGTCGCGGCGCGACACCCGATCGCGCTCGGGCTCTTCCTCGGGCTCGCGATCGGGACGAAGCAATGGGGCATCACGTTCCTCCCCCTGGTCCTCGCGCTGGAGCCGCGCGATCGAGTGCGCGCCGGCGCGACCGCGCTGGGAGTCGGCGCGCTCGCGTGGCTGCCGTTCGTCGTCTCGGACCCGCACACCCTCTCGCAAGCCGGCAACTTCCAAGTGGTGGCCACCGACTCGACGTTGGCGCTGTTCAAGTACCGGTCACTCGAGTCCCCCGACTGGATCCGCCCGGCCCAGCTACTCCTCGCGCTCGCCGTCGTCACCATCGCCGTGCTGCTCGAGCGCTGGCCCGCCGCGCTCCTGGTCGGGGCCGCCGCACGTATCGCCCTCGATCCCGCGACGTGGACGTACTACACGGCCGGACTCGTGCTCGGCGCGTTCGCGTACGACGTGGTCTCGACCAAGCGCACCATTCCCGTCTGGACCGCGCTGACGTTCCTCGCGCTCGCCGAAGCAACCGCGGTGTTCGACGACCCCAACCAGCGCGCCGCGGCGCGCCTTGTCGCGTGCGTCGCGACGCTCCTCGTGCTCCTCCCCCGTCGGGCCCGGGAGCCAGCTCCAGCCTGAGTGCGCATGCTCCCGGGTTCCGACAATGCGCGGAACGCATGCTCCTTCCGGAGCGACTGCGCTGCATGCACCTCTCGGTGTGAGCGAACGAACGGTGAATTCCCTTCCCGGCGACGGGCGGCGCAGGCCAGATCAGCGGTAGCGTCCCGGCATGGCAGGTGAGATCGCTCGCCGGAAGTTCCTCCTCGGGCTCGGGGCCGCCTCGGGGTTGGCACTCGCCGGGTGCCGCCCGTGGCGGGGTCGCAGCGGACACCCCGGGTGGCCGCTCGGCCAGCCGGGCGACCGGCCGAACCCGTGGCGCGCGGAGGGCACCGATCTGCTGCCCCAGGTCGAGCACATCATCATCTACATGCAGGAGAACCACTCCTACGACTCCTACTTCGGGATGCACCCCCGGGGCGACGGCTACTGCATCCGCGACGGGATCCCGACGAACAGCAACGTCGATCGGGAGGGACGGACCGTCGCGGTCCAGCACGCCCAGGGGACCTGCCAGCTCGGTCAGGGTGTGTCACAGAACTGGACGTCGACGCACCGCCAGATCGACGGCGGGCGCATGGACGGGTTCCTGGCGGACGACAACCTGAACGCGATGAAGTTCTGGGACGGATCGGACCTCCCGTTCTACTGGTCGCTCGCGGACACGTTCCCGATCTGTGACCGATGGTTCGCGTCCGCGCCCGCACAGACCTACCCGAACCGCATGTACCTGCAGGCCGGGACCTGCCAAGACCTGATCGCGACCGATACCGCCAAAGCGTTCGCGATGCCCCACCCCGCCGGCGGCACCATCTGGGACAAGCTCAACACGCACGGCATCTCGTGGCGGGACTACTGCTGGGACCTCCCCGACATCGCGCTGTATCCGACGACCTTCCCGGCCAACCAGGACAAGGTCCGGACGTTCCAACAGTTCCTCGCCGACTGTCAGACCGGTGCGCTGCCCGACGTGTGCATCGTGAGCCCCGGGGTGGCCGCGTACTCGGAGGAGAACCCGGCCGACGTCCAGCTCGGAGAGGCGTACAGCGCGTCTCTGATCAACGCGGTCCTCGGCAGCCCCGCGTGGCCGAAGACGGTAGTGCTGTTCATGTACGACGAGCATGGCGGCTACTACGACCACGTCGCTCCGCCGGCCGCGGTACCACCCGACGACATCGCGCCGGCCGTGGCCCCGGCTCCGGGGGTTCCCGCGGCATGGAACCAGTACGGGTTGCGGGTCCCGGCGTTCGTGATCTCCCCGTTCGCGAAGCGCAACTACGTCTCGCACGTGGTCCACGACCACACGTCGGTCCTGCGCTTCATCGAGACGAAGTTCAACTTGGGCGCGCTGACGCGCCGGGACGCGAACGCGGACAACCTCCTCGACTGCCTCGA
>JADGON010000196.1 GCA_017882945.1 Acidimicrobiia bacterium
CCAGGTGACGGAGGCCATGCAGGTCGAGCTCGTGGCGAAGCAGTTCAACCCGATCGAGATGATGGTCGGTTCGGGCGCTCGTGGAAACGTGATGCAGATCCGCCAGATCGCCGGCATGCGCGGCCTGGTGGCGAACCCGCGTGGTGAGATCATCCCGCGCCCGATCAAGAGCAACTTCCGTGAAGGCCTCTCCGTGTTGGAGTACTTCATCTCCACGCACGGTGCCCGGAAGGGACTCGCGGACACCGCGCTTCGCACCGCCGACTCCGGGTACCTCACCCGGCGTCTCGTGGACGTCGCGCAGGAGCTCATCGTCCGGGACCCGGACTGCGGCTCGATCCGTGGCATCTGGGTCGAGGACGTGCTCGACGACCCGGAGCACGCCCGCCTGCTCGAGAACCGTCTGCTCGGTCGCTGCCTCTCCGAGGACGTGACGCTGGCCGACGGCACGGTGTACCCGCGCAACACGGAGATCACCGACGTCGAGCTCGAGGTGCTCATCAAGGACCCGACGATCACCCGGGTGCGCGTGCGCTCGGTGCTGACCTGCGAGTTCCCCCGTGACGAGCCTGGTGCGGACGACGCGCCCCAGACCGAGACGGAGGCGGGCATCGCGAAGTACAAGGCCGGTGTCTGCAGCGCGTGCTACGGCACGATGCTGGCGACCGGCAAGCTCGTCGATCAGGGGGAGGCGATCGGCATCATCGCGGCCCAGTCGATCGGTGAGCCCGGTACCCAGCTGACCATGCGTACCTTCCACACCGGTGGTGTCGCGGGTGAGGACATCACCCACGGCCTCCCGCGTGTCGTCGAGCTCTTCGAGGCCCGTACCCCGAAGGGGGCGGCGCTGCTCGCGGAGAGCTCCGGCGTCGTGCGCATCGGAGAGAACGAGAAGGGTGAGCGGACGCTCACGATCGTGGCCGACGACGGCACGGAGGAGCTCCACGCCGTCTCGATGCGCACGCACCTCGCGCCCGGTCTCGTGGACGGCACCGAGGTCGTCGCCGGCGCGCAGCTGACCGGTGACGTGAAGACCCCGCGCGACCCGAAGAAGATCCTCGACATCGACGGGATCCGGACCACCCAGAAGTACCTCGGCGACGAGGTCCAGAAGGTGTACCGGGAGCAGGGCGTGTCGATCCACGACAAGCACGTCGAGGTGATCGTCCGCCAGATGCTGCGGCGCGTCGCGGTGTCCGAGCCGGGCGACTCGGAGTTCCTGCCGGGTCAGAAGGCCGACGCCCGGGAGTTCGCGAACGTGAACAAGCGGCTCGTGGCCGAGGCGAAGCGCCCGGCCGAGGGTCGTCCCGAGCTCATGGGGATCACCAAGGCCTCGCTCGCGACCGAGTCGTGGCTCTCCGCCGCCTCCTTCCAGGAGACGACGCGAGTCCTGACAGAAGCCGCGATCGAGGGCAAGAACGACGGCCTCGAGGGCCTCAAGGAGAACGTCATCATCGGCAAGCTGATCCCGGCCGGGACCGGCATGCCCCAGTACCGCGACGTCAACACCGAGGCTCCCGACTACGCGCCGCTGCCCTTCTACACCAGCGACTACGAGGACGATCTGGACCTCGCCGAGCGCCTGCGGGCGTCGCTGGAGGGCCAGTCCGGGGCCGAGGACACCTCGTTCCTGGCCGTCGCGCCGGTCATCGAGGCTCCGAGCCCGGTCGCGATCGCGGATGTGGCGGTCGAGACCCGGGCTCCGGCCGAGGCACCGACCCCGCTCCAGGCCACGGACGGCGTGGTCGAGGCGACCGTCGAGACCCCGGAATCGCCCGAGCCCGCCGTCGTCAACCCGGAGGCATCTGCCTCGGGCGAATAGAGGCTTGCCTGCCCGGGCGGGTGCCTGTGTATCCTTTGCGGTCGGCTTCGTGCCTCCCCGAGGGACCACAACCCCGTCCGGGTGATCCATGCCGGCCGACAGCAAGTCCCAGTACGTCGCAACCGCCGCGCCACGAATGCACCAGGAGTCCTGTGCCCACGATCGCCCAGCTCGTCCGCAAGGGTCGGGAGAGCAAGACCGAGAAGTCCAAGACGCCCGCGCTCCGGGGATCACCCCAGCGCCGCGGTGTCTGCACGCGCGTGTTCACGACCACGCCCAAGAAGCCGAACTCGGCGTTGCGCAAGGTCGCCCGTGTGCGCCTGACCACCGGCATCGAGATCACCGCCTACATCCCTGGGATCGGACACAACCTCCAGGAGCACTCGATCGTCCTGGTGCGTGGTGGCCGGGTCAAGGACCTCCCGGGTGTCCGCTACAAGATCGTGCGCGGCGCGCTCGACGCCAGTGGCGTCGCGAACCGCAAGCAGGCGCGTAGCCGCTACGGCGCCAAGAAGGGCTGACGATGCCGCGCAAAGGTCCCGCCCCGAGACGAGAGCTCCTCCCCGACCCGGTTCACCGTTCGGTCGTGGTGACCCAGCTCGTCAACAAGGTGCTGCAGCACGGCAAGCGCTCGACCGCCGAGCAGATCGTGTACCACGCGCTCGAGGAGATCGAGCGCAAGACGAGTGGCGACCCGGTGCCCACGCTGAAACGCGCGGTCGAGAACGTGCGGCCCGCCCTCGAGGTCAAGAGCCGCCGCGTCGGTGGCGCCACGTACCAGGTGCCGATGGAGGTGCGGCCGCGTCGTGCGACCACGCTGGCCATCCGGTGGCTCGTCGGGTACTCGCGCCAGCGCCGTGAGAAGACCATGGCGGAGCGGCTTGCGGCCGAGCTGATGGACGCTTCCAACGGGTTGGGCGCGGCGATCAAGCGCAAGGACGACCTTCAGAAGATGGCGGAGTCGAACAAGGCTTTCGCTCACTACCGCTGGTAGGTCTGATCTTGGAACTGCGCTTAAGCCTGTAAGTCCCATTCCGCGAGCCTTTCGAGCCGAGTCCTGGCCGGAAGCGGGCAACCGTCCAGTCGCTCGGGCAGCTGCTCGTTCCTCGCAGAACTCGCTTGGTGGACGGCCGCCCGCTTCCGGCCTCCCTCCGGAACACTCCGCCGACCGGCGTGTTGTAACCCGGGACGAGTTCGGGGCGGGCAGGCGAAGAAGAAGTCGAAGAAGACGTAGAGAAGAAGAAGTAGAGAGAAGTAACGAGATGGCTGGAGATGCCAAGAAGGGTGCGGGACCCACGATCCGGGAGTACCCGCTCGCGCGGACGCGCAACATCGGGATCATGGCGCACATCGATGCCGGGAAGACCACGACGACGGAGCGGATCCTCTACTACACGGGCCGCACGTACAAGATCGGCGAGGTGCACGAGGGCGCGGCCGTCATGGACTGGATGGTCCAGGAGCAGGAGCGCGGCATCACGATCACCAGCGCGGCGACCACCTGCAAGTGGCGCGACTGCTGGATCAACATCATCGACACGCCGGGCCACGTCGACTTCACGGTGGAGGTCGAGCGCTCGCTGCGCGTGCTCGACGGCGCGGTGGCGGTCTTCGACGCGGTCGCCGGCGTCGAGCCCCAGACCGAGACGGTGTGGCGCCAGGCCAACAAGTACCACGTGCCGCGCATGTGCTTCGTCAACAAGATGGACCGCATCGGTGCGGACTTCTTCCGCTGTGTGGACATGATCAAGGACCGCCTCGATGCCGAGGTCGCGCTGGTCCAGCTGCCGATCGGTGCCGAGAGCGGCTTCCGCGGCGTCGTCGACCTGCTCCAGATGAAGGCGCTGGTCTGGGACGACGGCA
>JADGON010000197.1 GCA_017882945.1 Acidimicrobiia bacterium
GCGTCGTGGGTCTCCGGCTCGAGGATCCAGTGGCGGATCCAGTCGTCGTAGTCGTCACGACGCGTCGCCGCCCGGGCCTCCACCCAGAACTCGTAGTCCTCGCCGTAGCCCTCCACCGGCAGTGAGCCCGTGTACAGACCGCCCGGATGCGCACCGAGCGGCGCCTCGCACACCGCGAGGACGCGATGCGCGGGGATGCGGACCATGTCGCTGTGGCCCTCGAGCGAGTCGACGATGCGTTCGACCGTCACGATCGCGCCCCGGCGAGCCGCGAGCGCACCCCAGACCCCTTCGAGCAGCGGAGGCGCGATCGCGACGTTGCCCGCGCGGTCGGCCACCGGCGCGTGGAGGATCGCGACATCCGGTGCGAGAGGCGCGAGCAACCCGACCTCGCCGAAGGGCGAGTCGACCCGGGCGTAGCCCTCGTTCGCCTCCATCGACGACCCCGCGATCGATCGCGTCGCGATCGCCGGCAGCCCCTTCGCCGCGGCCTCGAGCCGCTGCGCGAACGCGAGGAACGACCAGTGCTCCACCTCGACGTCACCGGACTGGTACGCCCGCTGGAACCAGGGATTCGGGGTGAAGTTCGGGAACGTGTCACCCGAGTAGCCGGTGATGACCCGGTCGACGAGCCCGCCGCGGAAGAACAGCGCGCCGAGGCTGGAGAGGCTCAGCATGACGAGCGTGAAGTGGGGATCCCGGCCCCACCACTGCCGGACGACCTCGCGGGCCGCGGCGCTCCAGCGGGTGTGCCCGACGACGAGATGCAGCGCGTCCCCCTCGCGCACGTGCTCGGCGACCGCCTCCGCCACCGTCGTCATGCTCGGCCCGCTCGAGCCGCCCTGATCGGTCTCATCGCGCGGAGAACGTACTGCCGGATGTCTAGGGGGCGTCGAGGACGAGGTCGGCGACGCGCTGGCGCTGCCAGCCCTGGTAGCCGAGGAGGATGTCGTTCTGCTTCGCCCGCTTGTAGAAGAACTGCGCGTCCGAGTCCCAGGTGAAGCCGACCGCGCCGTGCACCTGGATGTTCTCGGCGGTGATGAACACCGCGCCTTCGGCCATCGAGCTCTTCGCGATCGCCGCGGCGCGTGAGCGGTGCTCGTCCTCCACGTCCGACGACCAGGCCGCGAAGTGGACACCGACCCGGCCGAGCTCGAGCTTGTGCAGCATGTCGACGATCTTGTGCTGGATCACCTGGTGCGTCGCGATCGGCTTGTCGAACTGCACACGCACCTTGGAGTACTCGACCGCCATCTCGAGCGCCGCCTCGCACACTCCGACGAGCTCGGCGGCCAGACCGACCGACGCGTCATCCGCGATGCGACGCCAGATCGCCTGGTGGTCGCCGAGCGGTCCGAGCGGCTTCGCCGGAGTCTCGTCCAGCACCATCCGCGCGGCCTTGCGGGTGGGGTCCATCGTCGGGACGTACTCCGCGGCGGGCGACTCGATGAGGAACGACCCGATGCCCTCCTGCGTGCGCGCCGCGACGATGACCCAGTCCGCGGTGTGACCGTCGAGCACCAGCGGCTTGAGACCGGTGAGCACCCAGTCGGCGCCCTTGCGCCGCGCCCGGGTGCGGATCCGGTCGACCGGATCACCGTGACCGAGCTCGTCGAGGGCGATCGTGCCGCGCTTCGACCCGTCGGCCAACCCTTCGAGGAGATCGAACGCTCCGAGCCGCCGGGCCGCGATCGTCGCTTCGATCGCGGACGAGAAGTACGGGCCCGGGAACGTGACCCGGCCCATCTCTTCGAGCACGACCACGGCATCGACCAGGCTCAGACCGAGCCCGCCCTGCTCCTCCGGGATCAGGATGCCGGTCCAGCCGAGCTCGACGACCTGGCCCCAGATGCCGTCCTCGAAGCCGCGTTCGTCGTCGCCCATCGCGCGGACGTAGGGGCTCGGCGAGCGGGCCGCCAGGAACGCGCGCACGGACTCGCGGAGGGCGTCCTGATCCTCGGAAAACGTGAAATCCACGGGGCCGGAGCCTATCGGAGAAACCTGACACGCGTGTTAGCCTTCGCCCCCGTTATGGACTTCTCCTTCACCGCCGAAGACGAGGCGTTCCGCGACGAGCTCCGGGCCTGGCTGGACATCAACCTGACCAAGTTCCTCGAGAGCTGGGACACCGACGACGATCCGGGGGGTGGCCAGGTCTCCGGCTTCGACCGGACCCAGGAGCGGCGCAAGGACTGGCAGCGCCGCCTCAACGAAGGTCGGTGGGCGGCCATCAACTGGCCCAAGGAGTGGAACGGTCGCGAGGCCACGCCGGTGCAGAACGCGCTGTACGCCGAGGAGATGGCGCGGGTGCGTGCGCCCGGCATCTACAACACGAACGGCATCTGGCAGATCGGCCCGATGATCATCAAGTGGGGCACGCCCGAGCAGCAGCAGCGCTGGCTCCCCTGCATCCTCAACGCCGAAGAGCACTGGTGCCAGGGCTTCAGTGAGCCCGAGGCCGGCTCGGACCTGGCGAACATGCGGACGATGGCGATCCTCGACGGCGACCACTACGTCGTGAACGGTCAGAAGACGTGGATCTCCTCCGCGCACCTGGCACGCTGGGGACTCTTCCTCCTGCGCAGTGACCCGACCGCGTTCGACCGCGGTGCCAAGCACGAAGGCATCACCGCGTTCATCATCGACATGGAGACGCCCGGCATCGAGTGCCGCCCGATCCGTGACATCACCGGCGACACCATGCTCAACGAGGTGTGGTTCACCGACGCGGAGGTCCCGATCGACTGCCGGCTCGGCGGCGAGGGTGAGGGCTGGCAGGTCGCGATGAGCACGCTCGGCCACGAGCGCGTCGGCACCGCGGGCCTCTCGATCACCATGGCCTCGGACCTCAAGTCGATGATCTCCGCTGCGCGCGCGGTGAACCCCGACGCGTTGGACGACCCGGAGCTGCGCGAGCGCATCGCCCGCGCCTTCACCGACATCGAGCTCACCCGGCTGCTGAACTATCGAGCGCTCACGAAGATCCTCAAGGGTCAGCCCAACTGGCCCGAGGTCCCGCTCGCGAAGCTGCAGTGGTCCAAGATCAGCCAGACTCTCGCCGAGCTCGCGGTCGACCTGCTCGGTGCGGCCGGGGTGCTGGGCAAGGGTGGTCCGGATGCGATCGACGGCGGCACCTGGACCCGGAACTACTCGTGGCAGCGCTACACGTCGATCGGCGCCGGCGCCACGGAGATCCAGAAGAACATCATCGCGAAGAAGGCGATCAAGCTCCCCCGCAAGTAGATGGCCGGCGCGACGGGCGGGATCGTCGAGCGATACCTGGAGTCGTGGACGGCTCACGACGGGGACACCTTCGCCGCGTTCCCGGCTGACAGCTTCACGCTCGTCGGACCCTACGGCGACACGTACCCGTCGCCGGTCCTGCTCGGTAACGTCGCGCCCGCAGGAACTGCCTGCTTCGAGGAGGAGCGATGGTGTACGTGACCGCGGTTCATTTGTCCGGCGGTAGCAGCCACGAGCACATCAGTGAGGTGCGGTGGGTCAACAGTGATACCGGCGTCAGTGCGAAGAGCACGACCGAGGAGATGGTCGAGTGGCTCGCACAGGATGGCAACGACGCCCAAGTCGGTGGAGACGACGGTCCCGTTGACGTGGTGGTCGTGAGTCCGGAGCATGGCGCGCCGTACCTGCGCACCGAGGCGGACGGCGACCCGACCGACAACCTGCTCGCGCTCCCTACGTTCTGACGGGCTCGATGACCGGTGTGACGAGCGGGATCGTCGAGCGGTACCTGGAGTCGCTGACGGCCCACGACTGGACCGCGTTCGCGACATGTCTGGCTGACGACTTCACACGCGTCGGGCCGTACGGCGACACGTACGCGTCGAAGTCCGAGTACGTCGCGTTCATCGCGGACCTGCTGCCGCGACTCCCGGGCTACGCGATGGAGATCACGCGCGTGACGTACGGCAACGGCGTCGCGTTCGCCGAGCTCGCGGAGACGGTGACGGTCGAGGGGAAGCCACTGCGCACCCCGGAGTGCATCAGCTTCGAGCTCACGGAGGATGGGACGATCTCGCGCGTCGAGGTGTTCATCCAGACGACACCACCCGCGTGACCGGGATGCGGCTCGGGATCGTCTCGCCAGTGGTCACACGGCTGCCCGGCGCGCACGCGCAGTGGGAGACGACCGCCGGGATCGCCGAGCTCGCACGGATCGTGGGCGAAGCCGATCGACTGGGCTACGACTTCTGCACCTGCAGCGAGCACGTCGCGGTTCCGATCGAGGCCGCGTCGGTACGAGGTGGGACGTACTGGGACCCTCTCTCGACGTTCGGGTTTCTCGCCGCGCGCACCGAGCAGATCCGGTTCGCCACCTTCGTGCTCGTCCTCGGCTACCACCACCCGCTCGCGATCGCGAAGCGCTACGGCACCCTCGACCGGGTCAGCAACGGACGGCTGATGCTCGGCGTGGGCGTCGGTTCTCTCGAAGACGAGTTCGTGCTGCTCGGCGCCGAGTTCGACGAGCGAGGTCCGATCGGTGACGACGCATTGCGGGCGCTGCGCGCCGCGCTCTCGCAGGCCGAGCCCGAGTACGACGGCGAGTACTTCACGTTCGGCGGCTTCGTCGTCGACCCGGCAGCGGTCCAGGCGCGGGTGCCGATCTGGGTCGGTGGCCGCACGGCGCGCTCGCTGCGTCGTGCGGTCGAGCTCGGCGACGGATGGGTACCGTTCGGCCTCCGCACCACCGAGCTCGAGGCACTTCTGCAGCACGCACGCACGACCGACCTCTGGAACGCGCGCGCCGAGCCGCTCGACGTCATCGTGCAGAACGATCACCCCCTCGACCCTCTGGCCGAACCCGACCGGGTCGCCGAGCAGCTGGCTCGCTACCGGGCCATCGGCGCGACCGCACTCGCCGCCCGCTTCGTCCACCACTCGGTCGACCACTACTGCGAGCAGCTCGCCGCCCTCGCCGCCCTCTCCCCCTCCGAGTAGGACGCCACAACCCGTTTCGGGGGGCCGCAGGGTCGCCAGAGCGACCCCAAGCACCACCGAAACGGGTCCGGGGGGCTGACGGGTCCGGGGGGCTGACGGGTCAGCCGAGCAGGGACTGGATGCGGCCGATGTCGACCTTGCCTTCGAACTCGGTGTGACCGTCCCGCAGTGCAACGCAACGGGTGGCGTGCTCGAGGAAGCTGAGCTGGTGCGTCGCGACGAGGACCGCGGCGCCGGCGGACGCCGCTTCGACGAGCAGCTCGGTGAGCGCGGCCTGCCCGCTCGGGTCGAGCCCGACGAACGGCTCGTCGACCAGCAGGATCGAGAACGGGCGTACGAGCCCGAGCACGAGCGACGTCTTCTGGCGGAGCCCGCGGCTGAACCGTGACGGCAGGTCGTCCGCGCGTGCGGTCAGGCCCAGCAGGTCGAGCAGCGCGTCGGCGCGCTCGGGCCACTCCAGCTCGCCGTGAAGGCGCGCGGTGAACTCGATGTGCTCGTTGACGCTGAGGTCGTCGTACAAGACCGGCTGGTCGGGCACGAAGGACACCTCCGCACGCGCCTTGGTCGATCCGGCCGGTGCGTTCGCGACGACGAGGACGCCGTCGCTCGGCTCCAGGAGCCCGGCCACCAGCCGCAGGAAGGTGGACTTGCCCGAGCCGTTGTGCCCGACCATCGCGATGAGCTCGCCGGGATCGACCGACAGCTTGAAGTCGGCCAGCGCGACGACGTCGCCGTACTCCTTGGTGAGCTCGTCGGCTACGAGGACTGCCATCAGAAGACCACCGATTTCCGGGTGCGAAGGAACGCGACGACTGCCGCGGCGATGACGAGTGAGGGTACGGCGGCGAGCGCTGCGATCGCGATCGGGTCACCGTGCTGGTGCACCGCTTCTCGGGCCGCGATCACCGGAGCGATCGCGAGCGCCGCGAGGAACGGCGGGAACACTTGCCGGAGGATGAGCCCGATCGTCGCGGCCTCGGGGAACGACAGCGTGAGCCCACTGCCGACGCTCGGCGCGCCGAGCACGACGGCGAACGCGGCTGCAGCCGCCGCGGCGAACGCGACCGGGACGATCGTCATCGCGCCCACGAGCAGCAACCCGGGCGCCGGGTCCAACACTGCCGCGGCGGCGAGCCCGATCAGTCCGGCAATGGCCATGACGGCGACCGGCACCGCGAGGTGGCGCACGTACAGATCGCCCCGCTCCACGGGGACCCCTTGCGCCCGGTCGGGATGGTCGACCTCCTGCGCGAGCGGCTCGATCGCGTCGAGCGCCGCGATGAACAACGCGATGCCGGCGACGATCACCAACGGGGTAGTGCCACGCCATGTGCCGTAGGCGCACAACCCGGCCACTGCCCCGAGCGCCGCAACCCGACCCACGCGCGAGAGCGGCCAGCGCAAGATGCCCTGCCAGTCTCTGCGCCAGCACGCGTGCCCGAGCGGCTTGCCGGCCGGGAGCCGGAGCCACGCCTTCGGACGTGAGCGTTCCTGCGCGAGCTGGCGGTGCAGGACGATCACGGTCCGCAGGTCCTGGATCGTCGCCGCGAATCGCAGCGCGCCGACCAGGCCCGAGCGTCGCTCCGCAGCCTCGATCGAGGTGCCACCGATGCCGAGCAGGCCGACGACCGGCACCGCGAGCGCGAGCACGACTCCGACGATGGCGATCGGCCGCACCACGAGCGGCCAGAGCGCGACCGCGCCCAACATCGACGCGGGTGAAGTGATCGTCCCCGCGAACACATCGACGAGCGACCACGCGACCAGCACGGCCCCGATCAGCCCGACGATCACACGACCCCAGCGTCTCCCGGACGCGATCAGTGCGCTCCCCCAGACTGCGAACACCGTCGCCCCACCCGTGACGATTCCCGCGAGGATCCACCAGGCAACGTCCCCGTTGGTCGCAGCCGGGATGCGTTGCACGGTGAGCAATCCGGCGAGCGCCCCGCCGACGAGCCCCGCGAGCCCGACACCACGAAGCTGCCGGTAGGCCGATGCACGCAGCACCACCGCGCGATCGGCCGGCGCGAGCAGCACATAGTTGACGTCCGCGGGTTCGAGCGCGAGCGGGCCACCCCGCGACCCCGACCGCAGACCGAGTGCGATCCCGACCGCGACGACGAGGCCGATGACCGTGGGTCCGTCGTTGCGCAGCTGGTGGAGCGTGTCCTGGCCGAGCGAGGAGTCGCCCACGATCGCGGCCGAGGTGAAGAGGGTTCCGAGCGACACGATCGCGGCGATGTACGCCTTGTAGGCGACCTCGATCCAGTCGACGTCGTGGAGCCTCCGGGTTCGCCGGCCCCGCTGCAGCGCGTGGAGCGCGTCGCGGGTCTCGGCGGCCGTCAGGATCACTCGCGGGACACTACTGAGGGCTCGCGGGATCAGCCGAGTCGTTCGATGACCGTCGCGTTGGCCTGACCGCCGCCTTCGCACATGGTCTGGAAGCCGAATCGACCCCCGGTCGTCTCGAGATCGTTGAGCATCGTCGTCATCAGCCGCACCCCGCTCGCCCCGAGGGGATGGCCGATCGCGATGGCGCCACCTCGGGGGTTGAGCTTGGCCGGGTCGGGCCGGAACTCCTTGGCCCACATCAGCGCGATCGCAGCGAACGCCTCGTTGCACTCCATGGCGTCGAACTCGTCGATCTTCATCCCGGTGCGCTCGAGCAGCTTGCGGGTCACCGGGTTCGGCGCCGACAGGACGAGGATCGGGTCGTCCGCCGCCACCGCGAAGTGCACGAAGCGCGCGCGAATCGGAAGCCCGAGACGCTCCGCCGTGGCGCGGTCCGCGATGAGCATCGCCGATGCCGCATCACTCATCTGCGAGGCGTTGCCGGCGGTGATCTCGGGCGCCGGCTGGTCCTCGGACTGCCATGCCGGCGCCAGCGCGCCGAGCGACTCCATCGTGCCGCCGCGCCGAATTCCTTCGTCGGCGCTCAACGTGTCGCCGGTCAGCTCCCCGGTCTCCCGGTCCTTGATCGCGACGGGCAGGATCTCCCGGGCGAAGAATCCTGAGTCGGTGTTCTCCGCGGCGCGGCGGTGACTCTCGAGTGCGAACGCATCCATCTCCTCGCGCGTGATGCCGAACCGGTCGGCGAGCACCTGAGCGACCCAGAACTGGATGCCGAGCGTGTTGTCCGTATGGCGGAGGAACTCGCCGCTGAACGGTCCGACCCCGCCACGCGCGTTCGTCGACATCGGGGCGCGCGTCATGGACTCGACCCCGCAGGCGATCGCGAGGTCGTAAGCACCCGCGATCACCCCCTGCGCGACGAAGTGCATCGCCTGCTGGGACGAGCCGCACTGACGGTCCACGCTCGTCGCGGGCACGTGCCAGGGCAGCCCGGCCGCGACCCACGCGTTGCGCGTCACATTGCATCCCTGCTCGCCGGACTGGGTCACGCAGCCACCGACCACGTCGTCCACGAGCCCCGGATCGACATCGACGCGCTCGAGCAGGCCGCGCATCGTGAAGCCGAGCAGGTCAGTCGGGTGCCACCCGGCGAGCGCACCCTTGCGCTTGCCGATCGGCGTGCGCACGGTGTCGACGATGACGGCTTCGCGGGCTTCCATCAGGGCTCCTCAGCGGGTCGCGGCAACCTGACACAGTAGTCAGGGATCTGCAGGTCGCCGCTAGGATCGGGCGCCCATGGGCCTTGCGATCGCCGCGCTCGTCAAGCAGATCCCCATGTTCGAGGCGATGCAGCTCGGCGCCGACGGACGCCTCGTGCGAGACGGCCTCGAGCTCGAGATGAACCCCTACTGCCGGCGCGCGGTCGCCCAGGCGGTGGAGATCGCGCGGGAGTGCGACGGGACGGTGTGCGTGATCACGCTCGGTCCGGCGGCGGCCGAGGACGTATTGCGCGAGGCGATCGCCTGGGGACTCGAGCACGGGGTCGAGGCCACGGGCGTGCTCGTGAGTGACGTCGCGTTCGCCGGCTCCGACACGTTGGCGACCGCACGGGCCCTGGCCGCTGCGGTGGATCACACGGGACCGTTCGATCTCGTGCTCGTGGGCCGCAACTCGGTCGACGCGGACACGGGCCAGGTCGGACCCGAGCTGGCGGAGCTGCTCGACCTGCCGTTCGCGACCGGCGTGCGCCACCTTGCACTCACCGATCGGACACTCGACCTGCGCTGCGAGCACGACGACGGCTGGGTCCAGGCTCGCATCGAGCTCCCCGCGGTCCTCTCGACCGCGGAACGCCTGATCGATCCGTGCAAGGTGGATCCCGAAGGCCGGGCCGCGGTACCGGCCACGCGGATCCGGACGCTCCGTGCGGGCGACCTGGGCGAGGGCCCGTGGGGTCAGGTCGCGAGCCCGACCCGGGTCGGTCGTGTGCGCGTCATCGAGTCCGAGCGACTCCGCCACCTGATGCCCGACGTGGCGCTCGAGGAGCAGGTGCGGCGGGCGATCGAGATCCTCACCGAACGCGGCGCGCTCGATCCCGCCCTCGACCACGCGACCGATCTCGGGGTGGTGCCCGCGTCCGATCCCAACCCGACGCGAACCACCGGCGTGCTCATCGAGCCCGAACGGCCCGCGGTCGCGCGCGAGCTGCTGGGCGCGGCGTCCGGCCTCGGCGGTCGGGTCGTTGCCCTCGTCATCGACGCACCGGCGCTTGCTCTCCTCGGGAGCTGGGGCGCCGACGACGTCGTGCGAATCGAGTCAGCGTCGAGCTCCGGCGGCGCGATGGCCGAAGAGGACGTGGCGGTCGGCGCGATCTCGTGGGTCCGCGCGGCCGCGCCGTGGGCGCTGTTCGCTCCCGGGACCGCGTGGGGCCGCGAGGTCGGGAGCCGGACCGCCGCGGCGGTCGGCGCCGGCCTCACCGGCGACGCGGTCGGGTTCGAGCTCGAAGGTGATCGGCTTCTGGCCTGGAAGCCCGCGTTCGGGGGGCAGCTCGTCGCGGCGATCCATGCGGACTCCCCCACGCAGATGGCCACCGTGCGCGCTGGCATGCTCCCCGAGCTCGAGCCCCGTGTGCACCAACCCACCGAGACGGTGCTCCCGATCACGCCCCGTCACCGGGTGCACGTGCTCGCGCGCACCCGTGACGACGATCTCGACACGCTCGCCGAGGCCACGGTGGTCCTCGGGGTCGGCCAGGGCGTGGCACCGGAGGAGTACCCCCTGCTCGAGCCACTGCGGGACGCGCTCGGGGCCGAGCTCGCGGCGACGCGCAAGGTGACCGACCGCGGCTGGCTGCCGCGGGCACGTCAGGTCGGCATCACCGGCCGCAGCATCGCGCCCCGCCTCTACGTCGTGCTCGGCGCCAGCGGGAAGTTCAACCACATGGTCGGCGTACGCGCGGCGCGCTCGGTGCTGGCGGTCAACACCGATCCCGGCGCGCTCGTCTTCGACGCTGCGGACGTGGGCGTCGTCGGCGACTGGCGCGACGTGCTCCCTCTGCTGCTCCGCGAGATCAACTCGGCATCCCTCTCGACGTGATAGGGGTGTGCGTCAGCTCGCGGCGGCCTCGGGGTCCGGCTTGGGTGGACGCCAGAACACGGCCAGGAGCAGCGCGGCGCCCCCGCCACCGGCGATGGCGGCGACGAGCAAGCCGGTCCAGCCGATCCAGCCGAGGTCGATCGCGTCGTCGATCGAGAACCGGCCTGCGCCAACCGCGCCGATCGCGAGACCGACCATGCACAAGGTCAGGACGTACTCGTAGCCCTCGCCGGGCCGGAAGATGAAGAACCCGTTCTTGATGTGGTTCGTGATCAGGGCGACGAGCATCACGCCGACCACTCCGGCCGCGGCCAGCGGCGTGAGGAGACCGACGATGAGCATCGCGCCCGCCCCCAGCTCGGTGAGGCTGGCGAGCCAGGCGTGGAGGATCCCGGGCTTCATCCCCAGGCTCTCGAACCACCGCCCGGTGCCCGCGATCTTTCCGCCGCGAAAGATGTGGTTGTAGCCGTGAGCGACCATCACGATGCCCACCATCACCCGCAGGATCAGCAGCCCCGCGCTGACGCCGTCGTCCATCTCGTCCCCGCTCCTCGCTCGGGTGCCGCCCGCGTGACCCGCGGGCGCCCATCGGATCTGACGCTATCGTCAGTCCGGCGCGGGCAGATCGTTGCACGTCTGGAGGGTCGTCATGAGCACCGCCGAACCGACCGACTACGACCCGTTCGAGGAGTTCAACCGCAGCGCGGGGATCGGAGTCGTAGAGGATCCGTACCCGATGTTCGCGCTGGCTCGCCAGACGGCTCCGCTCATCCAGGAGGACGTGCGGGCGATGGCCGGGCTCGAGGTCGACGGTGAGGATCAGGGCGGCTTCATCGATCCGGAGCTCTTCGGCGACATCCCCGACGTCTTCACCGCGTTCACCTTCGACGCGGTGCAGGCCGTGCTCCGTGACGGCGAGACCTTCTCGTCGAAGGGCTACGAGGATGTGATGGGCCAGGTCATGGGCCACACGATCCTCGAGATGGACGAACCCGAGCACCACACGTACCGCGGGATCGTCCAGCAGGCATTCAGCCGCAAGACCATGGAGCGGTGGGAGGTCGAGGCGATCACGCCGATCGTCGACGAGCACATCGACGCGTTCATCGACCGCGGCAGTGCCGAGCTGGTCCGGGAGCTCACGTTCCCCTTCCCGGTTCGGGTCATCGCCCGCCTGCTCGGGCTCCCCAACGAGGAGATGACGCACTTCCACCGGTTGGCGGTCGAGCTGATCAGCGTCGGGTTCGACATGGATCGTGGGCTCGCCGCTTCACAGGCGCTCGGTGACTACTTCGGCGAGATCCTCGCGGCACGGCGCCAGGATCCGGCCGACGATCTGATGAGCACGCTGGCCCAGGCCGAGCTCGACGGGCAGCACCTCACCGACGACGAGATCTTCGCGTTCCTGCGCCTGCTGCTCCCCGCCGGCGCGGAAACCACCTACCGGTCGTCCGGCAACCTGCTCTTCGGCTTGCTCAACGACCCGGCCCAGCTCGACGCGCTGCGCGCCGACCGCTCACTGATGCCACAAGCCATCGAAGAGGGGTTGCGCTGGGAGCCGCCGCTGCTCACGATCATCCGCACTGCC
>JADGON010000198.1 GCA_017882945.1 Acidimicrobiia bacterium
CAGACCTGGATCGAGGACCAGGCCAAGATCACGCCGCTCGCGCTCGGCGAGCCGAACATCGTCGAGGAGCCCTACCCCGTGCCGACGACGACGTTCGGTTGGGCTGCAGGCGACGCGGCGTACGCGATGGGCAGCTACCAGCTCGCCGACGACGAGGCGCTGGTCATCCGGGGGCGTTCACCCGAGTGCGCGTTCTGGAACCTGTGCCTTTGGAACCCGTTCCTGCACATCTACAACGCGGACTACGACCGCGTGACCATCAACGGCGGGCAGGTCACGTACGAGCCCGACGGCTCGTGGACGATCGTGGTGTCCGAGCGCGATCCTGGTCACCCGAACTGGGTGCACACCCAGGGTCACCCGCAGGGTCGTCTCTGGTTCCGATGGTTCTACCCGGAGGCCACCCCGGAGCGTCCGACCGTCGAGGTCGTTGCCAACTAGACCGCCGGAAGGCGTCGAACGACTGCGGCCGAGCAATAGCGTTCCGGAGATCTGGGGAGTGTCAGACGCGGGCGGCACGGCGGGAGCGGCGCACGAGCACGGTGCCGGCGAGCGCGGCACCCACGCCGATCAGCGCGAGCCCGGCCACGTCGCCACCGGTGAACGGCAGCGTGCTGGGCTTCGTCGCGGTCGAGGCTTTGACGTTGGAGCCGCTGTTCGGGCTCACCGCCGGAGGGTTGCCGCCCGGGTAGTCCGCGGCCGCGGCCACGCCGGCAGGGAGCACGGTCGCGATCACGACGACCGAAGCACCGGCCACTCGGCGGAGCATCGTGTGATTGCTGGCTCGCATTGGCTTCCTCCTGGGACTCCCGGACTTCCGAAGGCTAGGCGCGTTCATACCCCCCCGCGCGCCATCCTCCTGAGCGTTCACGCGGAGAACTCGTTAACCTCTCTCCGTGGCAGGTCCGGTGAGTGGGGATGGGGATGGCAGGGGAGGCACCACGCAGCGGCCACGCGCGGCGGGAGGAATTGTCTGCTTCGCGGCTCAGGACTGGTGGTACCACAGCCGGGCGCACTCGGAGGTCCAGCTCATGCTGCGCCTCGCGCGCCGGCATCGAGTGCTGCTCGTCAACAGCATCGGCATGCGCCTCCCGACCCCTGGCAAGTCGACGCAACCCGCCCGGCGTGTCGCGCGCAAGGTCGCAAGCATCACGAAGGGCCTGCGGCACCCGATCCCGGAGCTGCCCAACTTCGCCGTCGCCTCGCCGATCACCGTGCCGCTCTACGGCAACGCCGCGATCCGGTCGCTCAACGCGCGATCCATCCGGTGGCAGGTGGAGCTGGCGTGCCGGCACGTCGGCATCGTCGACCCGGTGCTCTTCGTGACGATCCCGACCGCGTGGGACGTCGTGCGGCCCATGCGCCGGACGATGCTCGTCTACAACCGCGCCGATCGGCACTCCGCGTTCCTCGAGGCGAACCAGCCGGTCATCGCGGGGTACGAGCAGCACCTGCTCCAGGCCTCGCAACGGGTGCTCTACGTGAGCCATCACCTCATGGCCGAAGAGGCCGCGAGCACCGGCGGCCGCGCGTACTTCCTCGATCACGGGGTGGACCTCGAGCACTTCCGCCATCGCGTTGCGAGTGAGGAGCCTCCCGAGCTCGCCGCGATCCCCCATCCGCGGATCGGGTTCTTCGGCGGGATCGACGACCAGACCGTCGACGTCGCGCTGCTCGAGCGGGTGGCCAGGGAGATCCCCGGGGCCCAGCTGGTGCTCGTCGGCAACGCGACCGTCCCGATGGAGCGGCTCGCATCGCTTCCCAACGTCCACTGGCTCGGGTTCAAGCCGTACGAGGAGATCCCTCGGTACGGGTCGGGCTTCGACGTGGCGATCATGCCGTGGCAACGCAACGAGTGGATCGAGGCCTGCAACCCGATCAAGCTGAAGGAGTACCTCGCGCTCGGGTTGGCCGTGGTGAGCACCGACTTTCCCGAGCTCCACCGGTACCGCGACGAGGTGACGATCGCGGGACCCGAGGACTTCGTCGCCGCGGTTCGTACCGTGCTCGCCGACGGGGGGAAGGGCACTGCGGAGAGCCGCCGAGCTCGCGTCGAGAGTGACGACTGGGATGCGAAGGCGAACGAGCTGGCTGCGCTCGTCGGGCTCTACGAGTCGGCGGGGACCGGCTGATGTGCGGCATCGCGGGGATCCTGCGCTTCGACGGTGCGCCCGTCGAGGAAGCGACGCTGCGCTCGATGGCCGCGCAGCTCGTGCATCGCGGTCCCGATGCCGAGGGCGTCTGGATCGATGGATCGGTGGGGTTCTCGCACCGGCGACTCTCGATCATCGACGTCGATGGCTCCCCGCAGCCGATGCCCTCGCACGACGAGCGCTACCACGTCGCGTTCCACGGTGAGATCCTGAACTACCGAGATCTGCGCAAGCAGCTCGACTACCCCTGGCGCTGGAACGGCGACACGGAGGTGCTGCTTGCCGCGTTTGCAGAGCGGGGTACGGGCTCGTTCAAGGACCTGCACGGGCAGTTCGCGTATGCGCTGCACGACGTGCTCGACAACGAGCTGTTCCTGGTGAGGGATCGGCTCGGGATCCTGCCGCTCTTCTACTACGTCGACTCCCACATGCTCGCGTTCGCCTCCGAGGTGAAGGCGCTGCTGCCTGCGCTGCCCCGGTACCCCGAGGTGGACGAGGAGAGCCTGGGTGACTACCTGGCCCACCGGTGCGTTCCTGCTCCGCACACCCTGTTCCGGGGAATCCGCAAGCTGCTGCCGGGCCATTGGCTCCGCGCCAGCGGCTCGGGGAAGATCGAGGTCGAGAAGTACTGGGAGGTCCCGCGGCGTCCGAAGACCCTCCACCTCAACGCCGAGCAGGCCGTGCAGCTGGTCTCGACCGCGATGGAGCGTGCAGTGGACGAAGCGCTCGTCGCGGACGTTCCCGTGGGTGCGCTGCTCAGTGGTGGCATGGACAGCAGCCTGATCGTGGCGCTCATGGCGGAGCGCGCCGACCCGGCAGGGATCGACACGTTCGCCGCCGTGTTCGGGGACCCGCGCTATGACGAAGGCGTGTACGCCGCGGCGGTCGCGCGCGAGTTCGGCACGCGCCACCACGAGGTCACGGTCGCGCCGGACGACTTCCTCAGCCGCTGGCACGAGCTCACGCGATTCCGCGATGCGCCGCTGTCGGAGCCGGCTGACGTCGCGGTCAACTCACTCGCGCTCGAGGCCCAGGGCAAGGTGAAGGTGCTGTTGTCCGGTGAGGGCAGTGACGAGCTGTTCGGTGGCTACCCGAAGTACCTGGCCGCAGGTCTGACCGCCGCCGCGGCGTACGTGCCGGCCCGGTTGCGGGCTCCGGCGTTGCAGTCGTTGCAGCGGCATCTGCCCGCGCAGCCCGCCCGGCTGCGGATCGCGGCGCGGGCACTCGGCGAGTCGACGGAGGCGGACCGGCTCCGTGCGTGGTTCTCCCCGTTCACGGAGACGGAGCGGATGCGGCTGCTCGGCCGGCCCGGCCGCGATCCGCACACCGAGCGGTGGGCCCGCAGCGGTGGTGACGCGATCCAGCGCATGCAGTACCTCGACAGCCACGCGTGGTTGAGCGACAACCTGCTCGAGCGAGGTGATCGCATGACGATGGCGGCATCGGTCGAGCTGCGGCCGCCGTTCCTCGATCAGGGCCTCGTGGATCTCGCATTCGCGCTGCCGTCGCGGTTCAAGGTTCGCCGGGGCCAGACGAAGTGGGTCCTGCGGCGGGTGGCGGAGCAGCGGCTGCCGCAGTGGGTCGTGCGGCGCCCGAAGCTCGGCTTCCGGGTCCCGATCGACCGCTGGTTCCGCGGCGGCCTGCGGGAGATGGCGCACGACATGTTGCTCTCACCGTCGTCGTTCGTGGGTCGCGTCATGGACCCGGAGCCCATCCACGAGCTCCTGGCCCGTCACGACCGCGAGCGCAGCAACGAAGAGATCCGCATCTGGACGTTGTTGTGCCTCGAGGTCTGGCACGAGGTGTTCTTCGGCGCGGCGAGCCCGCCGCCGGCACCCAGCTCCACCCCGGTCACCGGCAGCCAGCTCCA
>JADGON010000199.1 GCA_017882945.1 Acidimicrobiia bacterium
AGCATCTCCGGCAAGCAGGCCAAGGAGGTTTTCGCCGAGATCAGCGTCACCGACGAGAGGCCGCTGATGGTCGTGCAGCGCCTCGGGATGAAGCAGGTGTCCGACGCGGGCGAGCTCGAGGCGGTCGTCGACCGCGTGCTCGCGGCGAACACGGGTCAGGTCGAGAGTTATCGCTCCGGCAAGACCGGACTGCTCGGGTTCTTCGTCGGCGCGGTGATGCGAGAGACCGGCGGCCAGGCCAACCCCGCGGTCGTCAACGAACTGCTCGCCCGCAAGCTGGCGTAGCAGGGGCCGATCGGCCGGGTCAGCCCGGTCTGCTTGGCCACGCTCATGCGCCGCGCGCACCCGAAGTGGATACGGGGGGCTTACGGGCGTACAATCCAAGCCAGGGGACCGGGGGGTCCCCAAGGATCCGGCGGCGTGGGGAGGCGAGCTGTGAATCCGAGTGACGTGTTCCGGTTCGTACTCGCGCTCGTCCTTCTGCCCGCGGTGGTGCGCCTCGGGCGCGCGATTCGCCTTCCGCAGGGGCGCCGCTCGTTCATGTACGGCGTGGTCTTCATCATCATCGGTTTCGGCATGCAGGCGCTGGCGCCCTTGATCCCGGTGGACGTCCGGCTGCTGCGCCACCTCGTGTTCGCGGCCGGCGGGTTCTCGCTGGCGTGGGCGGCGTGGGAGGCGCGGAGCCACGAATTGGCCGCGGCTGAGGGGAGATCATGATCCCCAGCAGCTGGTCGTGGACCGAGGACGTCCTGCCGCTTCTGGCCTTCGGCCTCGCGTTCGTGATGATCCTGAGAGTCCCGGTGCGCCGCGGCGGCATGTTCAACGGCGCGGCGAAGGCGTTCTTCGCGACTTCGGTGGCCTGCTACTTCATCTCCACGGGCAGCAGCATCCTCAACCACTTCGACCTGTTCCCGGCGGAACTCGACCCGGTGATCACATCGATCGAGCTGCTGTGGGTGCCACTGATCCTGTTCGGCGTGTACGCGGTCTACTCGAACCAGCAGGTCAATGATGCGGTGGCCGCGCGCCATGAGGTCGTTCGCTCCAGCCAGATGCTCGAGAGTGTGATGGACACGACTCCGGCCGGGGTCGTCGTCCTCAACGGTGACGGCATGATCACCTTCGCCAACCCTGAGGCGCGCCGCCTGCTCGACATGGAGGAGACACCGGGGGCGGGCTCGCCCGATCCCCCGTGGACGGTCCTGGTGGGAGACGACCTGGACGCAGACCAGCACCGCCGGCCGGACTTCCACGAGATTGTGGCCTCCGAGCCGCTGCTCGATGTGCCGGTGGCGGTAAGCTGGCCGAACGGGTGGCGCCGCCGTCTGATCGTGAACACCACCCCGGTCCTCGACGACGACGGAGTGGTATCGGGAGCCGTCGCGGCGTTCGTCGAGCGCGAGCCGTGGTCGCCTATCGCGCGCGTCGTGAACGCGAGCGACCTCCACTAGCGCTCAAGATTCGGCACTCAACCCTCGACTCCGAGTAGAGATTCTACGCTTTCTCGCGGTCGCCACGCGGACCCTTCCGCAGCCCGCACGCGCATCGTCGCGCGGGCGTAGCCGCACTTCAGAGGCTCTGCGGAGACCGGTTGTAGCGCTCCGGGAGCTCCACCGGAACGCCCGATGCGCGCCGGATCGCTGCGTGTGTCCTGACCCTCGACCATGGCTCGAGGCGGTTTCGGGGGCGGGGACCCCTCCGGGAACCGGTCCGACCGGAGTCCCGGGGGCCGCTGCGGCCCCATTCCGGGGACCTCGAACCCTTCGTTCCACGTTCGGGTGAGCGACGACCGGAACATGGCAGGAAATGCCACGACCGTTCGTCGCATCGAGGGCCCGAAACGACCTCTCTGACCTCGGTTTTCGCCCTTCGGCGTGCTAGGATTCCCCCTGCATCTCCGCAGGGATGCTCGAGCGTTCGTCCGCGAACGCTAAAGCGTGCGCGACCGCCGGCCGATGGGTGCGGTGAGCGATCGTCGTGAGGACGGGGCGCAGACCTTGGGGTCGGCGCGCTCGGCCGGCACGATCGTGGATGTCGGCGGGCGCACAACAAAGGGAGCGGCCGGGATGACCGCGCGCACACGGACCAGCGGGCGCCGTCGCGGAGATCCTCGCGACGATGGGCTCACGCTCGTCGAGATGGTAGCGGCGGTGGCGGTCATACTCGTCGTTCTCAGCGCGTCGTGGCTGCTGCTCGTCACGGCGAACGACAACCTCGACACGATCGGCTACGGGAGCCAGGCTACGGAGGCCAACCGGGCGGCGCTCGCGTCGTTCGAGCGCGACCTCAACCACGGTGTCATGCCGATGGGCTACGTCAGCCCGGTGCTCGAAGCCGACACGATGAGGTGCTCGATCCTCGTGGACGACTTGGGCGACGGCAACCGCCAACTCGTCACGTGGCAGGTGGACACGGAGCAGAGCACTCTCCTGCGCGTGCTCACGCAACCGACCGACCCCGAACAGGTGACGCCGATGTCTCTTGACGACTTCGCCGGTGTGACCACCACGACCACGGTGGTCACGGGGGTCGACTGGCCCGGTACCCAGGACCCCCCGGTATTCACGTACTCGCATGACGCCGCGACCTGGGACGGCAATGCCGAGACGATCGGACTCGTGACCCTCCACCTGCGCAACGGACTCCCGAGCCCGGTGTCGAACGTGACCGACCGCACAGCGACGTTCCGTGTGACCGGATATGTCATCAACGGCTACTGAGCCGGCAGTCCCCGCTCAACGGGAGTGGTGATGGTGGGAGCAATATCGACATGTGCGAGGAGCAGCCGTCATCCCGACGGTGGCTTCACGCTGATCGAATCCCTCTTCGCCGCGACGATCCTGCTCGTGGCCTCGCTCTCCATCATCGCGGCGCTGATCGCCACCGCAGACTGGTATGCCTCCGCGAAGCTGCGGGCCCAGGCCTCCGGGGTGGCCGCACAGACCATGGCGTTCATCCAAGCCCGCAACTACTCCGACCTGAGCATCGCCTCCACCGGGACCTGGCCAGCATCCATCCCCGCGTCCATGGCGACCGATACCGCATACGGCTCCTTCTCCATAGACACTTCGATCACTCCGGCCGTCGACGCGGCGACGCAACTCGCGATGACGCGCATCGAGGTGACGGTGTCGTCGCTGGGGCGGGCGATGTCGCCGGTGTCACTGGTCAGCTACGTGAGCAACACCGCTGCGTCCGGAGGCACGCCGACCTTCCATGTACCGGTCCGGGTGGTCTGCGCTCCCGGAACGGTCATCAACAACGCGACCGTCTACGACGCCAACCCGGACAGCAGCTACAACCACCAAGGGACGCCGGTGCAGCTCCGCGACATCGACAACCTCAACCAGGTGGCCTACACCGCGATGACCGACGGCAACAACGTGGCGACCTTCCCAGCGGTGGCTGTTGGCCAGTACTGGCTGACCTCGGACCCCACCTACCCGGTCGGGCATGCCCTCTACTTCCCCGTGCGCATCAGCCCC
>JADGON010000200.1 GCA_017882945.1 Acidimicrobiia bacterium
CCCGGATCGACGACCTTGCTGAGCTGCTCGGCGATGTCCGTTGTCGAAGTCACCACTACCCCCCGGGTTCGAACCGAGAGCCTACGTGCGAGCATGGCCGGGTGGATGTGGCCGGCGCTCGTGAGGTGCTCGGGGTCGAACCCGGCGCGGCCTGGCCCGACGTGCGCGCCGCGTACCTGCGCATGGTCCGAGAGCACCACCCGGATACCGCGGTTGACGAAGCCGATGCCGGGATCAGGACCATCCGCACGGCGCAGATCACGAGCGCCTACTCGACGCTGCTCGCAAACCGGCCGGCGGGTGGCACGACCACGCCACCGCCGTCATTCGCGCCGAAGGTCACCGACGAGACCCTCATCGATGCGCTCGACGGCACGCGGCGGGTCCTGCTCGCGGCCGAGATCGACGACGCGTTCGTCGCCCTGCTCGAGGTCGCACACATGGTCGGGGTCGTCTCCTATGTGGATCGGCAGAGCGCGGTGCTCGAGGCGATCGTGACTGCCGCGCCGGGGGAGGCGACTTCGCTCCTGATCTTTCTGGAGCCCGGTGAGGAAGAAGGCGTGACGGAAGCGTTCCTCGGGGTCGAGCCGCTCGGTGGGCACGCGCCGGCCGCGCTCGACCCCCTGGTGGACCGCATCGCGGAGCTGCTGGCGAAGCCCCGCCCGCCGGTCCCCGAGGGGTAGCACCGGCTCGCGGGCGGCACGCTGGAGAGCGGCGAGGGCGATGCGCCGGGTTCAGCGCGCCGGCTCGGGCGAGGGTTGTCGGTTCTCGGTGGGTGGATCGCCGTCGAGCCAGGACGACAGGTGTTGGCGGAACTCGTCGGCGGACCAATCGTGCACCGCGTAGCGAGGGATCCTGAACGGGTCCGTGCGTCGTCGGACGTCGCCGCGAACGTTGATGCAGGCGTGCTCGAATCCGGCGCGGCGGGCCGCCGCGACCACCCGGTCGTCGTAGGCTTTCGGGCCCCCGTACGGGTAGGCGAGGCTGATGGTCTCCCGACCCGTCCTCGCAGTCAGGTCGCCGCGCGATCCCTCGAGCTCGTCGCGCAGCGCCGCGTCCGTGAGACGCGTGAGAAGGCGGTGCGTACGAGAGTGAGCACCGACCTCGTGGCGCGCGGCAAGGTCGCGGAGCTGCGTTTCGTCGAGGCGCCGGTGGTCGGCGCATTGAACCGTGGGCGAACCGGTCTGCATGCTGACGTCCTGGAGGACGCGGTCGATCTCGTCGGGCGCCGTGCGCAGCTCGAGCTTGAGCGAGCGCAGCTCCTGCTCGCGCTCGGCTGAAGTCCCGAGCTCGTAGGTGAAGTGTCGGCTCGCGACCTCGACCTCGACGGGCGGTGTCCCTGGCGCTGCGTCAAGGAACATGTGGCCAAGGCGATCCTGCCAGAGCTCGTTGCCCTCGTCGCCGCTGACGACGAAGAACGTGGCGGTGAGACCGCGGGCGTCCAGTATCGGAGCCGCGAGCGTCGCGTTGTCCGCGTAACCGTCATCGAAGGTGATCGCGACGCGGGATCGCCCTCGACCGCGGGACCGCACCAGCTCCGTGAGCGACACGACGGGCACGCGTGCGCGGATCACATCCATGTGGTCGGCGAAGTTGGCCTCCGACACGCGAGGGTTCAGCCCGCGTTCCCAGACCCGGTGGTACATGAGGACCAGGTCTCGGCTCACCCGAGGCACTCGGAGGACCGCAACCCGCCATCGGCGTTTCCGGTGATGGACATCCGGAGATTCTTACGGACTTCGACATGGCAGACGGATCAGAAACCCGGTCAGACCGTTCGACCAGGGCTTCTCCCCCGTGGACGGCAATCCCTGGTCGCTCTCCTCGCTAGCCTCCCGGGACCTGCTCCGCGCTCACTGGAGGTCTTCGTGCCGGTCCCGCTCGATGAGTACCCGCTCCACCAGGCGCCGCTGTCGATGCGCTACGTCACGACGAGTGACCGCAACGCGTACGACCGGTGCTACTTCAACGCCCACGACCGCACCGGCGACCTCTTCCTGATCACGGGGCTCGGCATCTACCCGAACCTCGGGGTGATCGATGCCTACGCGACGCTGCGCCGCGGCGACCGCCAGCACGCGGTGCGCATGTCCGACGCGCTCGGCAACGACCGTCTGGACCAGCGCGTCGGCCCGTACCGGATCGAGGTCATCGAGCCGCTCGAGAAGATCCGGCTCATCTGTGAGGCCGCGGAGCACGGTCTCGCGTTCGATCTCACCTGGGACGGGTCGTTCCCTGCCGTCGAGGAGCCGCGCCACGTCTGGCGCCAGAACGGGCGCATCACGCTCGACGCCTGCCGCTTCGCCCAGGTCGGCACCTGGACGGGCGAGATCGAGTCCGACGGCGAGAAGATCGTGGTGACCCCGGACCGCTGGCTCGGAACCCGGGACCGGTCGTGGGGGATTCGCCCGGTCGGGGAGTCGGAGCCGCCGGGCCGCAGCGCCGAAGAGGCGATCGAGGGCTTCTGGTGGACCTACGTCCCGCTCCGGTTCGACGACTTCGCGATCGTGATCATCCTGCAGGAAGAGCCCGACGGGCATCGCGTGATGAACGAGGCGGTGCGTGTCTGGCCCGACGCGAGTCGTTCGCCGGAGCAGCTGGGTTGGCCGGAGATCGACATCCGCTACCGCTCGGGCTCGCGTCATCCGGTCGGTGCGACGGTGCGGCTGATGGAGCGGGGCGGCAAGCCGTTGACCCTCGAGGTCGAGACGCTCGGGTTCACCGCGCTCAACTCCGGTCCCGGCTACGGCGGCGACCCGAGCTGGAACCACGGGCAGTGGCGCGGCCGGAGCTGGATCGAAGGCGAGGTCTACGACATGACCGACCCGGCCGTCCTGGGCCGTGCGCCGTTCGGCGTCATCGACCATGTCGCGCGGGCGACGCTCGACGGGGTCGAGGGCTTCGGCATGTTCGAGCACGCGACGTTCGGCCGTCACGACCCGTCCGGCTTCACCGGCTGGGAGTCCCTCGCCCCCTGACCCGCCTCGCCCCTCCGCCCCTGCATCGCGGTCCGTCGAGGACCCCCTCGACGCAGATTGCCGCACGCGTTGGCGGGCGCGCCGGAGCGGTCAGTTGCGGGGGAGCTCGCGGAAGGGGAGCGTCTTGTCGGGACGGCTCTCGCCGGGGAGCCCGAGTACGCGCTCGCCGAGCACGTTGCGCTGGATCTGCTCGGTCCCACCACCGATCCGCACCGACCACTGGTTCAGGAACATCTGCTGCCACATGCCGCCCGCCGGCGCATCCTCGTGGTGGAGCATCCCGTCGGCGCCTTCGAGCGCCATGTACAGGTCACCGTCGCGCGCGACGCGCTGGCTGATCGCGAGCTTCATCACCGACGACTCTGCACCCGTCGGCTTCCCGGCTTTGGCCGCCGCCCGGGCGCGCTGGCCGAGCCACTTGAGGATCTCGAAGCGGGTGTAGCTCTGCGCGAGCTCCTGGCGGATGACCGGGTCGTGGGTGCGGCCGCAGTCCTGGGCGAGCCGGAGCACGGCGTCGAAGGTCACGCCCGACATCCCACCGCCGATCATGGCCCGCTCGTTCGCCAGCGTGGTCTGGGTGACACCCCAGCCGCCGTTGAGCGGGCCGAGCAGGTTCGCGTTCGGGACGTGCACGTCGGAGAGGAACACCTCGTTGAAGTGCGCGTACCCGGTGATCTGGCGCAGCGGCCGGACCTCGATGCCGGGCGTGCGCATGTCGACGACGAAGTACGAGATGCCGCGGTGCTTGGGCACGTCCCAGTCGGTGCGGGCGAGAAGGATGCCCCAGTCGCTGAAGTGCGCGCCGGACGTCCAGACCTTCTGCCCGTTCACGACCCACTCGTCGCCGTCGCGCTCGGCCCTCGTGGTGAGGCCGGCGAGGTCCGAGCCCGCGCCCGGCTCGGAGAAGAGCTGGCACCAGACCTGCTCGCCGTTCAGCATCCGCGGCAGGTAGTGCTCCTTCTGCTCCTCGGTGCCGTGGGCGATGATCGTCGGCCCGACCATCCCGATCGCGATCGCGAAGACCCCGGAGCTCACGACGAAGTTCGCCTCTTCCTGCGCGAAGATCCGGGCCTGGCCCGGGGTGCCGCCTCGGCCGCCGTACTCCTTCGGCCACGCGATCCCCGCCCATCCGCTCGCGGCCAGCGTCGCCTGCCACTCACGGCACTCCCGGACGTGATCGGCCTCCTTCTCGGGGCTGATGCTGGTCCGGCCGAGCGTCGTCGCGAGATCGGACGTGGTGTCGCGCGGCTTCGCGTTCGCTTCGAGGAACGCTCGGGCCTCGGCGCGAAAGGCGCGGTCGGCCGCTGACTCGTCGACAGGCGGCGGTGGCATAGCCGTGGAACCTATTCGACGGGGCCCCGGAGCAACGCCTCGACCCGGTTGAGGATCCCGTCCACGCCCGAGCCGTGGAGCGTGAGTCCGCCGTCGATGACGATGTTCTGTCCGGTCACGAACCGAGCGAGGTCCGAGCAGAGGAACACGACGACGTCCGCCACGTCCTCGGGCTCACCGACGCGTCCCACCGGCGAATCCTGCACGAAGCGCTCCTCGAGCTCCGGGAAGAACCCGAACAGGGGCTCGGTGAGGGCGGTGCGGATCATGCCCGGAGAGATCGCGTTCACGCGGATCGTCGGGCCGTACTCCAGCGCGGCGTTCGCGGTCAGCGCGATGACCGCGGCCTTGGAAGCCGAGTAGGGCGCCTCCCCGGCGGCCGGTCTGGTGCCGCTGATCGACGCGGTGCTGACGATCCGGCCGTCGCCGCTCGCGAGGAGGTACGGGACGCAGGCCCGGAAGCCGTGGAACACGCCGGTGAAGTTGATCGCGACGATCCGGTTCCACTCCTCGAGGGGCCACTCGTGGACGCGGTGCATGCTGCTGGTGCCCGCGTTGTTGAACAGCAGCGAGAGGCCGCCGAGCGTCTCGGCTGCAGCATCGGCGGCACCGGCGAGCGCGTCGTAATCGGTGACGTCGGCGACGTAGGCGACCCCGTCGATCTCGTCCGCGACGGTGGTGGCGCGGTCACCGTCGATGTCGACGACCGCGACCCGGGCCCCTTCTTCGGCCATGCGCCGGCACGTGGCCCGCCCGATTCCCGAGCCCCCACCGGTGACCAGCGCGCGATGTCCGTCCAGCAGTCCCATGGCCCGCACACCCTACGGGTGGGCCTGAGGCGATGCCCGGACCCCATGGGGCTGAGGCAGGATGGGGCGGATGTGGAGGGCGACGGTCAAGGGCGTGTTTGCCCGGAAGGTACGCCTCGCCCTCACCGCGCTGGCCGTCGTGCTCGGGGTCACGTTCGTGAGCGGCACGTACGTCCTGACCGACACACTGAAGCAGTCGTTCGGCACCCTGTTCTCGCAGTACGCGGCCGGTGTCGACCTCGTGGTGCGAAGTCGCGCGCCCTTCGGCCAGGGCGACGGGAACCGCCAGCGGCTCTCGGAGGGCGTGGTCGACGCAGTGCGCGGCGTTCCCGGCGTGGGTGCGGCCGACGGGTTCCTGCAGGGCTACGCGCAGTTCGTCGGGAAGGATGGCAAGACCACGATCCAGACCGCGGGCGCCCCCACCTTCGGGATCTCCTGGAGCGGAGGTGACCAGGTCGGCCCGGCTCGGATCGCCGGAGGAAGACGACCGGTTCGCGACGGTGAGGTCGCGATGGACGTCGGGACCGCCCGGCGCAACGGGTTCAAGGTCGGCGACCGAGTGAAGGTCCTGCTCGAAGGCGAAGCCGAGCAGTTCAAGCTCGTCGGGCTGTTCAAGCTCGGAACCCAGGGGGACTTCGGCGCCGTGAGCTTCGCCGCGTTCGACCCACGGACCGCGCAACGGGTCTTCGGCGCGCCCGGAGTGTTCGACGCGGTCAATGTGCGCGTGGCTCCGGGTACGTCGGTGTCCGCGGTCAAGGGCGCACTCGAGCGCGTCCTCAATCCGGAGGGTCCGATCGTGGGCGGCTACGACATCACGTCGGCGGCCGTGGTCGCAGCCGAGACCCGCAAACCGGTCGACGAGTTCCTGACCGTCCTGAGCGATGCGCTGCTGGGCTTCGCGGGAGTGGGGCTGCTCGTGGGCGGCTTCATCATCTTCAACACGTTCACGATCCTGGTCTCGCAGCGCACCCGCGAGCTGGGACTGCTGCGTGCGATGGGAGCCAGCGGTCCGCAGGTGGTCGGGTCCGTGCTCGCCGAAGCCGCCGTCATCGGGCTGTTCGCGTCCGCGGTCGGTTTGCTGCTCGGTGTCGCGCTCGCACAGGTGTTGCTCTGGGCGTTGCCGGGATTCGGGTTCCCGGTCCCGGGCGCCTCGCTCGTGGTGATCAGCCGCACGGTGGTCGCCTCCGCGATCGTGGGGATCGGCGTCACGATGCTGGCCGCAGTCGTCCCCGCGTTACGCGCGTCGCGCACGTCACCGATCGCGGCCATCACCGACAACCGGGCCGGGCGGGATCCCGCGCGGCAGCGGTGGCGCGCGGTGATCGGGCTGCTCGTGACCGCGGCCGGCGTCGCGATCGGGGTCTACGGGTTCTCCGCCGATCTGACGGTGAACAACGCCGTCGCGATCACGTTCGTCGGCGGGTTCGTGATCTTCCTGGGTCTCGTCGTGTTCGGTCCCCTGATCGCACGACCCCTCGCTCGTGTCATCGGGCGCCCGCTCCCGTCGGTCTTCGGCGTGACCGGGACGCTGGCCCGTGGCAACGCGATGAGGAACCCGCGGCGCACCTCGGCGACCGCGGCTGCGCTGATCGTCGGGCTCGCGCTGGTATCGCTCGTGGCGATCTTCGCGGCATCGCTCAAGACCTCCGTGCGGAGCGCGCTGAACGACGTGCGGGCCGACTTCATCCTCACGGCCCCCCAGTTCGCGGGGTTCTCGCCCGAGGTCGCGCGGCGGGTGGAGCGAGTCCCCGGAGTGCAACGGAGCGTCGCGTTCCGGTGGGGCGACGCGCGCATCAACGGCAACGACGAGACGGTCAACGGCGCGAACATCGCCGGTCTCGATGACGTGCTCAACCTGAAGTACGTCGCGGGAGGTGCGGGGGGTGTGGAAGGTGCGGGGATCCTGCTGTCCGAGCGCGAGGCGTCGGGGTACAAGAAGAAGGTCGGCGATCAGATCACGGTCGTGTTCCCCGCGGTCGGGCCCGTCCCGCTCGAGGTGTCCGGCATCTACTCGACGCGTCGCTTCACGGGCGCCTTCCCGATCGACTTCATCGTGTCGCGCGACCTGTTCGAGAAGGTGTTCAGCGGCAACCAGCAGGACACGTTGGTTTACGTGAAGGCGCAGCCGGGACAAGCCGCGGCCGTCGGCAAGCGACTCGAACGGGTGCTGGCTGCACCGTTCCCGAACATCGACGTGCAGAACCGCCAGCAGTATTTGGCGGCGCGCGAGCAAACGGTCGACCAGTTCCTCAACGTCTTCATCGCGCTGCTGCTCCTGTCCGAGATCATCGCGGTGCTCGGCATCGTGAACACCCTGATGCTCTCGGTCTATGAGCGCACGCGCGAGGTCGGCCTGCTGCGCACGGTCGGGACGACCCGTCGCCAGATCTGGGGCATGGTCTGTGGCGAGTCCGTGATCATCGCCGTCATCGGCTGCGTGCTCGGTCTGCTCGTCGGCCTGCTCTGGGGCTGGGGCGTCACGAACGCACTCCGCGGCCAGTTCGTCGACACGTTCAGCGTGCCGGGCGGACAGCTGGCCTTGTTTCTCGTTGCATCCGTCATCGCCGGGCTCGTTGCCGCG
>JADGON010000201.1 GCA_017882945.1 Acidimicrobiia bacterium
AAACGGCGGCTAGGTGCGGCGGTGGCGGGTGAGGGGGTTGCGGGATTCCTTGCGGTCGCTGCGGATCTGCTCGACGACCTTGAGCCCGGGGATGCCGGTCACGCCACCACCGCCGTGGGTCGCGGACGAAGCCTGGTACAGGTTGCGGATCGGGGTGCGGTAGTCGGCGTACCCCGGCGCGGGGCGCATGTGGAACAGCTGGGTCGGTGAGAGCTCGCCGTGGAAGATGTTGCCGCCGATCAAGCCGTAGGTGTGCTCCATGTCGTAGGGGCCGATCACCTGGCGGTGCAGGATCGAGTCCCGGAACCCGGGGGCGACGTTGTCGACCTGGTCGATGACGCGGTCGGCGTACGCGTCGAGCTCGTCGTAATGTGGCTCGGCGGACCACTGATGCGGCACCCACTGCGTGAACATCGAAACGACGTGCTTCCCCTCGGGCGCGAGGGTGCGGTCGAACACCGACGGGATGCAGATGTCGGCGAAGGGCAACGCCGCGGGTCGGCCGCCGACCGCGTCCTGGAACGCGTGCTCGACGTGGTCGAGCGACGGGGCGAGGACGATGGTGCCGCCGTGGACGTCCGGGTCGAAGCCCGGCGCCGCGGTGAACTCGGGCAGGCGGTCGATCGCGAGGTTGACCTTCACGGTGCCGCTGCGGCTCTTCCACCGGCGCAGGTCGTCGACGAAGTCGTCGGGGAGCTCGAACGGCTCGAGCTGCTGGAGGAACGTGATCTGCGGGTGCGTCGCCGCGATCACGACGTCGGCATCGATCTGCTCGCCGGTGCTGAGCGCAACCCCGCGAGCGGTGCCGTCGCGCACGACGATGCGCGTGACGTCCACCCCGGTCCGGACCTTGGCACCGAACGACTCGGCCGCGTCGCGCAAGGCCTGGGTCACCGCGCCCATGCCACCTTCGGGGAACCCCCACGCGCCGAGCTTGCCGTCGCCGACATCCCCGATCTTGTGGTGGGCCATGACGTATGCAGTGCCTTGTGACCGAGGTCCGGCCCACGTGCCGATGACACCACTGACCGAGAGCGCGCCGCGCATCGCGTCGGACTCGAACTCGTCCTCGAGAAGGTCCGCGATGCTCGACGTGAACAGGCGCGTGATGTTCGCGGTGGCGCGGACGTCCCATGACCGCGCCTGCCACGCGAGCTTGGCCTGCTCGAGGAGATCGCCCGGGGCGTGCGAGCCGAGCCGGGGCGGGGTCTCGGTGAGCAGGGGTGAGAGGACGTCGGCCATGCTGCCGAGCCACGCCTCCCACCGCTCGTAGGCGTCGGCGTCGCGGCTGGAGAACTGCTCGATCGACTGGCGGCGCTTCCGAGGATCGTCCGAGAGTGCAAGCGCGCGGCCGTCGGGATGCGGCGCGAAGTACGGGCCTTGCGCGTGGATCCGGTACCCGTGCTTCTCGAGCTCGAGCTCGTGCAGGATCGTCGGGGGCATGAGGCTCACGACGTACGAGAGCGCGGTCATCTTGAAGTCGGAACCCCACGGCTTCTCGGTGATCGCGGCGCCACCCACAACGTCGCGGCGCTCCAGCACGACGACGCGCGCGCCATGCTTCGCGAGCAGGCCGGCGGCGACCAGGCCGTTGTGACCCCCGCCGATCACGACGACGTCGAACGGATCCTGCGAACTCCCGGGTCGGGTCACCGCCGCAGGATACGGGACGGCATGCTCAGGATCCGAGAGCGGCGGTGATCCGGTTCCGCTTGCGGCGGGGCAGGGCGAGGTCGATGCGCGTGTCGCCGTCGAGCTCCACGGGGACGACCGCGAACGTCGCGGGCACGGAGAGGATGTGGTCGCGGACGCCCGGCGCGCGCTCCTGGTCCAGCCGCACCGCGGTCGCCGGAAAGCGGACGGGTGGCGACGGCCAGGCCAGCCGGCGCCAGACGAAGCTGTCGATCTCGCGACCCGCGTAGCCGGCGCGGAACCGGTGGGTCAGGCCCGGGACGTCTCCGCGGGAGATGCGCAGCGAGCACTCGAAGCCGTGCGGGCGCATGGCCTTGAGGTAGAGGTGGCGCACACCGAGCGCGACGGCGCCCGCGGCCACGAGTGCGACCATCACCAGGATCACGACGCCCATGACGTCGAGCCTACGTTCTGCCCGTTCTGCGGTGAGCCCGCCGATGTACGAGTCGAGGAACGCGGTCGAGGCCCGCGCTTTCGTCCTTGCCGACGACATCGACCGGGCGTCCCATCAGGCGTGCTCCTCCTTGGATCGGCGCGGGACCGGCGCACTCTCGAAGCCGCGCAGCACAGCGAGCACGAGCGGGCCGAGCTGCTCGAGGTCGTAGCCGCCTTCCTGGACGAAGACCGTCGGTACGTCGAGGGTGCCGAGCGCGCGACCGGCGCGAGTAAAGCCCGCGTCGGTGATCTTCAACGGGCTCTCGGGATCGGCCTCCGCCGCGTCGACGCCGAGTGAGACGACGAGCGCGCTTGGACCGAATCGCCGGACTTCTTCGACGAGGTCGTGGACCGCGGCAACCCAGTCGTCGTCGGTGGTGCCGGGCGCGACGGGCAGGTTGCGGTTGAAGCCGGTGCCCTGGTCTGCTCCGCGCTCGTCGGCGAACCCGAGGAAGTGGGGGAACCAACCCTGCGCGGGATCGACGTGCACCGAGCCGAAGGACACGTCGTCGCGGGCGTAGAAGAGCTCCTGGGTGCCATTGCCGTGATGAGCGTCGATGTCGATCACCGCGACGCGGTCCGCGCCGAGGTCGCGGAGGTACTGCGCGGCGACGGCCGCGTTGTTGAGGTAGCAGGACCCGCCGTACAGCCGGGCGCCTGCGTGGTGCCCGGGCGGGCGGCAGGCCGCGTACGCGGCACGGTTGGTGCCGTCGAGCACGAGGTCGCACGCGGTGAGGGCGACGTCGACTGCGCCGCGAGCCGCGTCGTAGGTGCCGGGTGAGATGAGCGTCATCGTGTCCATCGCGAACCGACCACTCCGGGCCCAGACCGCGGCAGGCTCGGGCGCCGGGCGCCCGGAGGTCAGCTGGGGGAGTGCGAAGACGTACGGAACCACGCGTTGCTGGCCGGTCTCCTCGACGAGACCCGCGGCTTCCCACTCCGACCAGGCGCGCGAGAACCAGTCGACGAACTCCGGGTCGTGGATGCGCAGCAAGGGTTCGTCGCCGTGCAACGTCGCGATGTGCACCGGCGCGCCGGCACGCTCGAGCGCGGATCGCAGGACTTCACCCCGCGGCGGCTCCTCGTCGCCGGGCAGCTCGACGCCCAGCCAGTACCCACCGCCCGGAGCGTGACTGGCGTGCCGGGGCGTCCACACCGCAGGCATCCGTAACGGCTGTTCCACGGGCGGGACCGTAGTGGCTCTGCGTTCCCAGGGTCAGGGGCATCGGGGCGACTCGGTAGCCTGCAGCGTCGTGGACGAAGCTCAGGGGCCTCCTCCGGCGCGCACTCGCGCTCGTGACTTGGGCATCACGATCGGGGCGATGCCGACGGGGCCGACGAACAGCATCGTCGACGTGGCCAACGTGTCCGTCGGTCACGCGACGGTCTGGTTCGACGAGGAGCCGCCACCTGCGGGTCGGGGAGTGGCGCGCACCGGTGTGACTGCGATCGTGCCGTTCACGCCGGGCGAGCTGTTCGATGCGCGGGTGCCGTCCGGGGCTGCCGTGCTCAATGGCGCCGGCGAGCTCACCGGCTACCTCCAGGCCCAGGAGTGGGGGTCGCTCGACACCCCGGTGCTGCTGACCCGCACGATGGGCGTCGGGCGGGTCTACGACGGGGTGGTCGACGTGATGCTCGCGGCCAATCCCTCCGTCGGCGTCGTCGACGTCGTGATTCCGACCGTCGGTGAGTGCGACGACTCGTGGCTGAGCGACGGCCGCTCCGTGCAGGTCGAGGCGGCGGACGTGGCGCAGGCGATTGCGTCGGCACGCGGGGCGGAAGCCGGTCCCGTCGTGGAAGGCGCGGTCGGCGCGGGTACGGGGATGGTGTGCCTCGGGTTCAAGGGAGGCATCGGGTCCGCGTCGCGCGTGGTGCCGCCGACGGGATACCACCTCGGAGCGCTCGTGCTCGCGAACTTCGGCGATGGCGCGTCGCTGACCGTGGATGGCGTGCCGGTCGGTCGCGACTTCGTGGCCGAGGGGTGGAAGTCAGCGCGTGAAGAGCCCGAGGGAAGCTGCATCGTCGTGCTCGCCACCGACGCGCCCCTGTCGTCGCGCCAGCTCCAACGGCTCGCGGCGCGTGCGGGGCTGGGCCTCGCCCGCACCGGTTCCGTCGCGCACCACGGCAGCGGCGAGATCTTCCTCGCGTTCAGCACGGGCGCGACGATGTCTCGCACGCCGGACACCAAGATCTTCCATCGCAACCTGCTGCGCGACGAGTCCCTCAACCCGTTCTTCGCCGCCGCGGTCGAGACCACCGAGGAAGCAGTCATCAACTGCCTCGTCGCGGCCGACACGGTCACCGGTCACGCCGGCCACGTCGCCACCGGCATCCCGCTCGACCGCCTCACCGAGATCATGCGCCGCCACCGCCGCCTCCACCCCCTTTGAGTCCCGCCACCAGCCTGTTTCGGGGGGCGTCAGGGCCGCTATGGCGACCTCAACTCGCACCGAAAGCGGGTTCGCGGGTGGGTCAGATGGTGCTGGCGACGGTCTGGAGGGCCTGGGCGGTGCGGGTGACGATGGTGTCGAGCTCCGCGTCGGTGACGATGAGCGGGGGGCCGATGAGGAAGAGGTCGCCGTCGACGCCGTTGGCGCAGCCGGTGCTCGGGTAGACGAGCAGGCCGAGGTCCTTCGCGGCCTTCGTCACGCGCTCGGCGATCCCCGCGGCGCGCGGGAACGGCGCCTTC
>JADGON010000026.1 GCA_017882945.1 Acidimicrobiia bacterium
ATCGTCACCGGTGCGGGGCGCGGCATCGGCCGGGGTGAGGCGATGCTGCTCGCGGCCGAGGGTGCGAGCGTCGTGGTGAACGACCTCGGCGTGGCGCGCGAGGGAGACGGCGGCGACCGAGCTCCGGCGCGGGATGTGGTCGCCGAGATCACCGCGGCCGGCGGGAGCGCGATCGTGAGCGGACACGACGTGTCGTCCTGGACCGGCGCGCAGGAGCTCATCGCGACCGCCGTCGACGAGTTCGGCCGGCTCGACATCCTCGTGAACAACGCCGGGATCCTGCGCGACGCGATGAGCTTCAACATGAGCGAAGAGGACTGGGACGCGGTCATCAACGTCCACCTCAAGGGCCACTTCGCGCCGAGTCGCTTCGCGTGCGCGTACTGGCGCGAGCAGTCGAAGGCGGCCGGCGGCGCACCCGCCGGAGGTCGGATCATCAACACGGTGAGCGAGTCCGGGCTCTTCGGGATGGTCGGGCAGGCGAACTACTCCGCGGCGAAGGCCGGCATCGCGTCGATGACGCTCGTGCTCGCGCGTGAGATGAAGAAGTACGGGGTCACCGTGAACGCCGTCGCGCCGCGCGCGCGAACGCGCATGACGGCCACCGTGGGCGGTGCCGAGGAGTTCATGTCGGCCAAGGAAGGTGAGTACGACCCCTGGCACCCGGACAACGTCGCTCCCCTGGTCGCGTTCCTGGCGTCCGATGCGGCAGCGGATGTGAGCGGCCAGGTGTTCGTCATGTGGGGTGCGCACGCGTACCTGATGTCGGGCTGGACCCTCGCCAACGACTTCGATGCGGGCGACCGGCGCTGGACCGTCCGGGAGCTGATCGAGCGCAAGGCCGAGCTGTTCGCACCGGTCGAGCGCGGGAGCAAGATCCCGGCGATGGGCTTCGGCCTGTGAGCCCGGCCTGGGGGGATCTCCAGGTCGACCAGCTCCGCTTCATGGCCAACCGGTACGGGGATGAGCTCGCCTACCGGGACCTCGACGCCGGTACCTCGGTCACGTTCGCGGAGTGGGACGAGCAGTCGAACCGGCTGGCGCGCTTCCTCGTCGACCAGGGCATCGAGAAGGGCGACCGCGTCTCGATCTACCTGCCGAGCGACGAGGCTCTGCGGTGGATCGTGGTGTACGCGGCGACGCACAAGGCCGGCGCGATCGCGGTCCCGACCAACACCCGACTGTCCGTGCCCGAGCTCGTCACGATCCTGGGGCACGCTGAGGTCGCGGCATGCATCACGTGCGACTCCTTGCTCGAGAACGCGCTCGCGGTGCAAGCCGAGGCCCCCTCGCTGCGGCTCATCGTGAGCGCGGGCGGCGCGGCTCCCGGGACGGTCGTCGACTACGGCGACGCGCTCCACACGGACGGCTCGGACCTGCAGGTGCCGACGAGCGTCGATGACCTCGCGGACATCATGTACACGTCGGGGACGACCGGCCTCCCGAAGGGGGTCGCGGTCCGCCACCGCAATGTCGCGATGATCCCGAACCACGAACCTCGGTGGTCCGGATCGGGTTGGATGCATGGCGCGCCGATGTTCACGTTCGCGGGGATCGCGTTCATCTACAACCCGATGAAGATGGGTCTGCACGGCATGTACCTGCCGAAGTTCGACGCGACGCGATGGCTCGAGATCGTGGCTTCGGAGCGGCCGTCGATGGCGTTCCTCGTGCCCGCGATGGCCGAGCTGCTCGTTGCCGCGCCCGGCTTCGAAGACCCCGACCTCAGGAGCCTGAAGGCGGTCTCCATCGGGAGCGCGCCCCTCGCACCCCAGACCCTGCTCGCGCTGCAGGAGCGGCTCCCGGACGCGACCGTGTCGAACTCCTACGGCATGACCGAGGCCGGTCCCGCCTACATCGTGATGCCCAGGGAAGAGGTGACCAGGCGGATCGGCTCCGTCGGCAAGCCGTTCGGACCCATGGAGCTCAAGATCGTGCGCGACGACGACTCGGAGTGCGACCCGCGCGAGGTGGGCGAGCTGTTGAGCCGCATGCCCGGACGCCAGCGGGAGTACTACAAGGACGAAGCCGCGACCGCGAGCACATGGACGGCGGACGGCTGGCTGCGCAGTGGTGACCTCGGGTACCTCGACGAGGACGGGTTCCTGTACCTCGTCGGGCGCAAGAAGGACCTGATCATCCGCGGCGGCAACAACATCTACCCCACCGACGTCGAGGCGGTGCTCCTCGAGCACCCGGACGTCCAGGAAGCTGCGGTGATCGGCGTGCCACACCCGGTGCTCGGCGAGGACGTCGCCGCGTTCGTGGTCGTCCGATCCGGCCGTGACCTCGACGTTCGGCAGCTGCTTGCGTTCTGTTCGGAGCGCCTCGCCGACTACAAGCGCCCGCGCCAGGTCCATGTCGTCACCGAGCTTCCCCGCAACGCCACCGGCAAGGTGATGAAGCACCTCTTGTCCGTCCCGTCCGGCTAGCTCCGGCGTTCGACGGGACAACCGGCTCGGCGTTGTCCGGACCTTTACCGAACGCGGATCGTCCGCGCACCGAAGATTTCCTAGTCTTCCCGCCCCATGCCTCCCGACGCGCGCTCGAAATGGTCCGTGCGCGCCCCGGACCTCGCGCTCCTGCCGCTGCGCGGCTTTCTCGGCCTCACGTTCGTGTTCGCGGGGCTTCAGAAGCTCAGCGACCCGAACTTCTTCGACTCGAGCGCGGCGGGCTCCATCCAAACCCAGCTGCGGTCGTCGGAACGGACGAGCCCGATCGGCAGCCTCCTGCACGGCGGCTCGCACTTCGCCGTGCTTCTGGGGGTCGTCATCGCCCTCGCCGAGGTCGCGGTGGGTGTCGGTGCGCTCCTCGGGCTCTGGACGCGATGGGCGGCGGCCGGCGGCGCCGCATTGTCCGCGGGCTTCCTGCTCGCGGTGAGCTGGCACACGCGTCCCTACTACTACGGCGCGGATGTGGTGTTTCTCTTCGCGTGGATCCCCATCCTGATCGCGGGAAGCGGCTGGTACTCGCTGGACCGGCTGCTGCTGGAACGGGCGCGCCGCGAGCTGCGCATCCCACCACTCGGTCCCGTCTCGATCGACTTCGGGATCGTGCGCCGGCTCTGCGGCGCCTACGACGCTGGAAGATGCAAGCAGCGTGGCGGCGCCGAATGTGCCGTCGCGCCGTGCCCCGTCCTGGCGAAGCACGTCGAGCTCAAACCGTCCGTGGCCGCGGGCGTGAACCGGCGGGAATTCCTGCTCCGCGCGCGCACCGTGGGAGGAATCGGAGCCGGGGCACTCGTCGTGACCGGTGCCACCGCCGTGCTGGGCCGGCTCTTCGCGCCGACCCGCCATCGGAGCCTGGTCCCGACGTTGAACGCACGAGGCGCACCGGCGACGACCACGCCCTCCTCTGGGTCCGCGCCGACGAGCCCGCCCGCGACGACCCCGACGACTGCCGCCCCGCCGGCGGGAACCGCGATCGGGTCCGCGAGCGCGGTCCCCGTCGGGGGCGCGGCGGCGTTCAACGATCCCGGCAACGGTGAGCCGGCCTACGTCCTGCAGCCGAGCACCGGGCAGTACGTCGCGGTGAACGCGGTCTGCACCCACGCGGGATGCACCGTCCAGTACCAGTCACCCCACGGGCTCGTCTGCCCGTGCCACGGTGCCGAGTTCGACGCGTTGACCGGCGCGGTCCTGCGCGGACCCGCGCCGACACCACTGCCGATGATCCCGATCACGGTGGGCGCCGACGGCCGCCTCTACGTGCAGAGCTAGGTGACGGTGGCGCCGCGGGGGGCCAGGATCGCCGGGTTGCTCATCAGCCTCGGCGCGTGCACCGCGCTCGGGGCGTGCGGCGGCGCGAGCACCTCGGCACCCGCAAGCAAGACATCACTCGCGCGGCGATCGACGACCACCTCGACCACTCACCTGCCCCCGGCACCGCAGGTGGCAATCGCTGTTGCCTCGTGGCACCTGCCACGCCCCTCGGCCCGCGCGGTCGTGCTTGCCGACAGGTCCGGGTTGCTCGTGCTCGGCGGGCTCGACGGAACGGGGAACACGACGCCCGAGGTGCTGCACGTCGATCTCGCCTCGGGGACGACCAGCGCGGACGGAACCCTGACCGCACCGGTCCACGACGCGGCCGGAGCATCCCTCCTCGGAGCGCCGACCGTCTTCGGCGGAGGGAACGTCTCGGAATCGAATGCAGTCCAACGCTTCGTCTCCGGCAGAACCTCAACCGTCGTCGGCCGGCTCCCGATCCCCCGATCCGACCTCGGCGCGGTAGCTATCGGAAGTCGGGCGTATCTGGTCGGTGGGTACGACGGCTCGCGCATACGGGCGACCGTGCTCGCCACGACCGACGGGTCGAAGTTCGATCTGCTCGGCGATCTTCCCGTCCCGGTCCGCTACCCGGCGGTCGCGGCCCAGGGAAACGATGTCCTCGTGCTGGGTGGGGCCACCAGCCACGGCGACACTGACGCGATCCAGCAGGTCGACACCGGCACGGGAGCGGTGCGCGTCGTCGGCCGGCTCGCGAAGACGCTGTCGCACGCGGTGGCAACGACGGTGAACGGCCGGGTCTACGTCTTCGGCGGTCGCTGGGGAGGGGTACCGACCGCGCAGGTTTGGCGCTGGGATCCGGCATCGGCCACGCTCCTGCCTGTGGGGAACCTTTCGACTCCCGTGACCGACGCCGCCGTCGCCACGGTCGGGAGCACCGCCTATCTGGTCGGCGGCGACGCGCCCCGGCCCACGACAACCGTTTCGGAGCTGCGAGTCCGATGAGACGACACATCCAGGCGCTTGCGATCTTCGGAACCGTCGCGCTGCTGGCGGCTGCGTGCAGCGGAGGCGGCGGCAGCCACACGACGAGTCGTTCGACATCGGCCAAGTCCGTCCCGCCGAGCACCAAGGCGACGACCGCGCCGGCAACGGGCACTCCTGGCCTCGACCCGCTGACCGGCGCGGGGCCGGGCGTCGACGTCTACGCCCGGACGCACGCAGGGATGCTCGCTCCGCAGGTGGCGGGCGTACCGACGCGTGTCTACGTCCCGAACAGCGAATCGAACACGGTCGACGTCATCGACCCCGCGACCTTCCAGATCGTCGACCACTTCGCGGTCGGCGCCAGGCCACAACACGTCGTCCCGTCGTGGGATCTCTCCACGCTGTACGTCAACAACAACGTCGGCAACTCGTTGACGCCGATCAATCCGATGAGTGGCAAGCCGGGCCCGGCGATCCCGGTCGTGGACCCCTACAACCTCTACTTCACCCCGGACGGCAACCACGCGATCGTCATGGCCGAGCGGATGAGCCGAGTCGACTTCCGAGACCCGCACACGTGGCAGCTCCAGCAGTCGATTCCGGTCCCGCATTCCGGCGTGAACCACGCCGACTTCACCCCCAACGGCAAGGTGATGATCGCCAGCTGCGAATTCTCCGGATGGCTCGTCCGGATCGACGTCGCCACGATGCGCATCACCGGAGAGCTGCGCGTCGGTGGAATGCCCGTCGACGTCAGGTCCTCTCCCGACGGCCGGGTGATGTACGTCGCGAACCAGGGCCGTGGTGGTGTCTCGATCGTCGACCCGGTATCGATGCAGGAGATCGGGTTCGTGCCGACCGGCAGCGGAGCGCACGGCCTCTACCCGAGTCGAGACGGCACGAAGCTCTACGTCAGCAACCGGATTGCCGGTTCGATCTCCGTGATCGACTTCGCCACCCGTACCGTGGTCGCGACCTGGCACATCGGCGGCACGCCCGACATGGGCGGTGTCTCGGCGGACGGCAGCCAGCTCTGGCTCACGGGTCGGTACAGCCAGGCCGTCTACGTGATCGACACCGCCACGGGCCGGCTGCTGCACACGATCGCGGTCGGTCGTGGTCCGCACGGCCTCTGCATCTTCCCGCAACCAGGTCGCTACAGCCTCGGCCACACGGGGAACTACCGCTGAGTGCGAGCGGTGGGGCCCGGACGTCCCCACGGCCCCGCGCTAGCCTCCCGGCCCGTACCTGACGGACACGTCACCCAGGGGGATTCGTGGCACTCACCGAGCTCAAGGGCCAGACCACCGGCACGCAGAAGGTCCGCATCGAGCGCGGCCCGGTGCGGGTGTTCGCGCAGTCGCTGCTCGACGACGACCCGATCTACGACGGTGACGACGCACCCGTTCCGCCCACGTTCCCGTTCGTCATGCCGTTCTGGGGCTCGCTCGGCCAGGGCGGCGCGGCCGGGCTGCCGATCGAGAAGCTGCGCGGCCCGGGGCGGGCGATCCTCCACGGCGAGCAGGGCTTCGAGTTCACCCGCTACCCCCGGGTCGGCGACGTGCTCGAGGGTGTCACCACGGTGACCGACGTCTACGAGAAGGAACGCTCGAACGGCGGCAAGCTCGAGTTCTACGTGACCGAGACCGAATGGTCCGACGCCGAGACCGCTGAGCCCGTCTGCACGTCGATCTTCACCCTCGTCATCAACGTTCGTCCCCCCAAGCCCGCCTGACCGGCTCCTCCGGAGCCAGCGCGGTTCGGGACTACCAGGCGACGTCGGTGAGGAAGGTCCGGACGAGGCCGGCGGTGGACTCGGGGTTGTCGCCCGCGGCGTGATGACCGGCGGCGCCGATCGTCGCGAGGCGCGAGTCCGGCAGGAGCGCGGCGATCGCCTCGGCGCCTTCGGTCGAGAGCACATCGCTCGACGCGCCGCGCAGCACGAGCACCGGGCAGGCGATGTGGCCCACCTCGTCGTCGAGCCCGGCGACCAGCGCCCGCCAACCGCCGACGGGCAACCCGGTGTCCCGGAGCTGCTTGCCGTAGCCGTGCTTCCACTCCCACCGACCGTCGGGGCGCTGGCGGAGGTTGCGGCTCAGGCTCTCCGGCCGGACCTTCCGGCGCTGCGGCAGGTAGTCCGCGATCTCAACCGCCGCTTCTTCGAGCGACGCGAACGACTCGTGCTTCGACATGAACTCGATGATCCGATTCACGCCGGCATCTTCGAGCTGGGTCGCGATGTCGATGAGCACGATCGACGACGCGATCCCGGGATGCGCGGCCGCGACCGTGAGGCTCACGATGCCCCCCAGCGACGCGCCCACCAGCGCGACCTGATCGAGCCCGAACTCCTCGAGAAACGGAGGAATCGTCGCGGCGATCGACTGGCGCGCCATGTCCTCGACCGGATCGCTGTCTCCGTGCCACGGGAGGTCGGGGGCGAGCACGTGATAGCGGTCCCGGAGCGACGAGCCGAGCTCTTCCCACATGTACGCGGTCTGGCCGCCGCCGTGCAGGCAGAGCACCACCGGACCGGTTGCCGGGCCCCACTCGAGGTAGTGCACCTGACGGTCGTCGACGAGCACGAAGCCACTCCGTCCGCTCCGAGGGACGTCGTGGCGCGGCACGCTCGAGGCAGGGGGATCGACCATGCCGGCCATCCTGACACGGGTGTCACCTCCGTGGCAGAGTGCCGCGATGAACGCGCTGCACGGGCTGAGCCTGGTCGACGTGCTCCGCGAGCACGGCCGGAGCTGGCCCACGAAGGTCGCGGTGGTCGACGGCGGCTTCAGCACTTCGTACCGTGAGCTCGACCTCCGGACCACCCGCGTGGCTCACGCGCTCGCGGACCTCGGTGTCGGCCCGGGCGATCGGATCCTCTGGCTGGGGCAGAACTCGCACCGCGTGCTCGAGCTCCTGCTTGCCGCGGCCAAGCTCGGCGCGTACTTCTGTCCTGCGAACTGGCGCCAGACCGCCGACGAGCTCACATTCGTCATCGAGGATCTCCGCCCCGCGTGCACGGTGTGGCAGGACGTGGAGATCGGTGATGCCGTCCGCGCGGCGCGCGATGCGTCCGGTGCGCCCGGCGCCTGGCTGGCGGCGGACGGCGAGGAGTACGAGACGCTCGCCGCGCACCCCGACGGGGGCGACGACTTCGGCGATCAGGACCCGGCGGAGACCGTCCTGCTGGCCTACACCGCCGCGTTCACGGGTCGGCCGAGCGCCGCCATGATCTCGCATCGCGCGCTGATCACCCAGAGCCTCGTGGTGAGCCGGGCCGCGGACATCGGGCCCGAGTACGTGTACTTGAACTCCGGACCCCTGTTCCACCTCGCCACGCTCATGCAGACGTTCGCCACCTTCGTGGCCGGCGGCACCAACGTCTTCACTCGGCGCGTCGATGCCGAGGAGCTGTGCCGGCTCATCGATGCAGAGGGCTGCACCGGCGCGTTCCTCGTGGGTCCGACGATCAAGCAGATGATCGCCGTGAACCGAGACCACCGCTACGACCTGAAGTCCTTGCGTTCCGGTGGTCGCCGACCCGAATGGCTCGAGATGATCACGCTGGACACCAGCCCGATGGCGCGCAACCCCGGCGGCTACGGGCAGACCGAGGTGACGGGGATGCTCACCTTCAACTCGACGGGCGACGAGACGATCGGCACCCACGGCCGTGCGGCGCCGGGTGTGCAAGTGCGGATCTTCGATCCGGACGGCGTCGAGGTTCCCGACGGTGAGACTGGCGAGATCGTCGCGCGCGGCCCCACGATCATGAACGGGTACTGGAATCGACCGGCGGAGACCGCGACGCGACTTCGAGGGGGTTGGCATCACACGAACGACCTCGGCCGCCGCGAAGCCGACGGCTCACTCACCTTCATCGGACCCAAGACGCGATTCATCAAGAGTGCGGCCGAGAACATCTACCCGGCCGAGGTCGAGGGCGCGATCATCACGCACCCGGCCGTCTCGCAATGCGCAGTCATCGGAGTCCCGGACCCGCAGTGGACCCAGAGCGTGAAGGCGATCGTCGTGTTGCAGGACGGCGCTACGACGACGATCGACGAGATCATCGAGCACGTGCGCCTGCAGATCGCGTCGTACAAGAAGCCCCGCGAGGTCGAGTTCGTGGACGCGCTCCCCCGGGCGGGATTCGCCGTGGACTACGACGCGCTCGACGCCCGGTTCGGGGGCGGCGGGTACCCGGGCGCCAAGATGCAGCCATGAGCACCGAGCCCACTTCGGAAGCACCGGTCGTCCGGATCGGCGATCCGGCCACGCCGTACCGGCGCCGGATCCGCCTGGTCCGGCTGGACGCGGAGACCGTCTGGGGCGGGCTCGAGGACGACTTCCACCACTTCGAGGTGACCCTGCACCACGACGGGCACCACGTCACCGCGCTCGAGATGCAGGCGGTCCGATGGCCGTGGGCAACGTGCCCGGATGCGGGACAGCCGCTCCAGGCGCTCGTGGGCATGGAGCTCTCCCACCGCTGCACCGCGGTCGCCACCGTCACGGATCCGCGGATGAACTGCACGCACCAGTTCGATCTCGCGGGGCTCTGCGTCAGCCACGCCGCGCGCGGCACCGAGTCCCGCCAGTACGACATCGAGCTCCCGCCCCCGCACGACTACACCGTGACCACACGGCTCTGGCGCGATGGCGAGCTGACCTTGGAGTGGCAGCTCGCGGTGGGCAACACCCGCACCCGTGAGCTCGTGAGTCCGCGACCGTTCACGGATGCACCCTGGCGCGGTGGTTTCATGAAGTGGGCCGACGCCACCTTCCCGCCCGAGGAGGCCGAGGCCGCGATCGTCCTCCGGCGTTCGTGCGACATCGGGATGGGGCGCGGCATGGACCTCGAGGCGATCCCGGTCGCGCTCGACCTCGCCGGGCTCATGACCGGCATCTGCTACTCGATGCAGCCCGAAGTGATGCCCGTCGCGTTCCGCAACAAGGGATCGATCCGCGACTTCGGGAAGCATCCGGAAGCGTTGCTGAACAGTGCTCCGGGCGCCGGAGGCAGCGCTACTCCGCCGGGCTGATCCGCACCCGCGCGGTGAACACGGGGGCCGCGCCGAGATCCGCCGGGGTCTGCCCGGTCAGCGCGTTCACGCCCGGACCGCGTCGCACGTCGCGGTGCCACCAGTTGTCGAGGACCACCACCGTGCCCTCGAGCACCGAGTCCGACACCGAGGCATCCAGCTCGAGGGTCCCGTGCTCGTTGCTCAACACCATCGGCGCGCCGTCCACGATCCCGGCTTCGCTCGCGTCAGCCGGTGCGAGCAGGGCGAGCGCGCTTCCCGCCGCCTTGCGCAACCGCGCGTGGTTCACCAGCTGCGAGTTGAGGAAGTGGTGGGACTTCGGGGTGATGAGGATGAGCCCGTCCGCATCCGTCGGCGCATCCTCGCCCTGCGGGAGCGGATCGACCCCTGCGATCTCCGCCAGGGTGTCCGAGCGCAGCTGCACCCGCGCGCCGGGCGCGGTCACGACCGGCATCTTCACGTAGCCGACGGCATCGAGCGCCGCGCGTTGCTCGTCCGTGCACTCCGCGAGGTAGGTGGCGAGCAGTGTCCCGTCGTCCTCGTGGAGCGCGGGTTCGCCGTAGCCCATCGCCGTCGCCAGCCGGCGGAAGATCTCGGTGTTGGGGAGCGTGTCGCCGCGCGGCGGGATCGCTGGGCGGTTCAGCGACAGGTAGTAGTGCCCCCAGGACCAGAGCACGTCGAGGTGCTCCAGCTGGGTGGTGGCGGGGAGCACGACGTCGGCGTACGCCATCGTGTCGGTCGGCATCAGCTCGAGCACCACGGTGAAGAGGTCTTCACGGGCCAGCCCGCGCATGACCGAGTTGGTATCGGGACAGACGACCGCCGGGTTCGAGTTGTAGACGACGAGCGCGTCGATGCCGTCCGCGAGTGCGTCGCCGAGTCCCGTCATCGTGACCGTGCGCTCCGCCGGGGCCCGACGGAGGTCCGGGCGGGTCATCGCGTCGCCGCGATCGGGGAACCCGTCGGCGCTGTGCACATGTGCGCCGCCGCCCGGATACTTCCACGCGCCGGTGACCGCAGGGAGCGCCAGCACGGCGCGGAACGCCTGACCGGCGTTGGGCTGATGGTTCGCGCCGGGACCGAGCTTCACGAACCCGGGCCGGGCCCGCGCGAACAGCCGCGCCACGTCGGCGATCTGCTCCGAAGCGAGCCCGGTGGCGCGTGAAGCACGCTCGGGCGGCCATTCCGCGGCGCGGGCGCGGAGGTCGTCGGCACCGTCGGTGCTGGTCGCGAGGAACTCGGCATCCTCGAGGCCCTCTGCGAAGATGACGTGCATCATCCCGAGTGCCAGCGCCGCGTCGCTGCCCGGCCGGAGCTGCAGGTGGATGTCGCTCGCCGCCGCCGTCTTGGTGCGGAACGGGTCCACCGTGACGAGCGTCCCGCCGTTCTTCTTCACCGCCTGGAAGTACGGCCAGAAATGCAGGTGGGTGGAGAACGGGTTCACGCCCCAGGCGATCGCGACCTCGGCCTGCCCGATGAGCTCCGGATCCGTGGCCGCAAAGCCCGGGTACGTGAAGGCGTAGGCCCAGCCGCCTGCCGCCAGGCAGATGTTCCGATCCAGCGCCGCGCTCCCGAGCCGGTGGAAGAAGCGCTGGTCCATCGACGCGCCCTGCAGCACCCCTTGCGTGCCCATGTAGCTGAACGGCAGCACCGACTCCGCGCCGGACCGATCGATCACCCGGCTCAGCCCGTCGCGCACGAGGCCGAGCGCTTCCTCCCATGACGCCTCCCGGAACGATCCGCTGCCCTTGCTCCCGTTCCGCACGAGCGGCGTGAGGAGTCGATCCGGGTGGTACACGCGCTCTTCGTAGTGGTTCACCTTGATGCAGAGGTGTCCCGCGGTGAAGGGGTGGTCCTTGTTCCCGCGGAGCCCGGTGACGACACCGTCCTCGACGGTCGCGGTCCACGAGCAGGTGTCGGGACAATCGTGCGGGCAACAGCCGCGCACCTCGGTGATCGCCATGTCCCCTCCTGCATGCGGAGTCGTGCCCGCCACGCTAGGCCCGACGTCCGCGCGCCGCCAGGATGATCGTGCGCTCCGGTTCAGCGGATCAGCAGGGCGTGAGACCGACGAGCTCGGCGTAGCGGTTGAGGCCGTCGACCGCTTCGGGCGACCGCGACCAGGGTGCGATGACCAGCCGGGTCACCCCGATCTCCTCCCATCGCTTCACGTCATCGAGCGAGCGCACCGGTCCGCCGACACAGATCTGGAACGGTCGGTCCGGCGCTTCGTCCACCTCCCGGAACCTGCGCAGCTCCCGTAGTCGCTCGATCTGGGCGGCCGCGGACTCCAACGTGTGGGCCATGCCGATCCACCCGTCGGCCGCGAGCGCGGCGCGCCGGAGCGCGGCCGGGCTCTCGCCCCCGACCAGGATCGGCGGCCACGGCCGTTGCACCGGCTTCGGTTCGAACGCGACCGCATCGAACGAGAAGAACTCGCCGTCATGCGCGACCTCGGGCTCGGTCCAGAGCCGCTTGCACACCGCGAGCACCTCGTCGACCCGACGGCCGCGCGAGCTGAAGTCCAGACCCGCCGCAACCCACTCCTCTTCGAGCCAGCTCGCACCGATCCCGAACTCGAACCGACCGCCGCTCACGATGTCCAGCGTCTGCACGGCCCGCGCGGCAACGAACGGGTGGCGCAGGCCGAGGTTGTAGACGTGGGTGCCGAGCCGCAGGGACGGGAACCGGCCGGCGAGAAATGCGAGGTAGGCGAACGCGTCGAAGACGGGGGCGGCCGGCGGGATCGGCGGGTGGTCCTCTCCCGCCCGCGGCGACCGGCTCATGTGCACCGGGAGCACGAGGTGCTCGGGCAACCACACCGACTCGTAGCCGAGCGCTTCGGCGGCTTCGGTCGCGGCGAGGTGGAAGTGGGCGTTCAGGGCGCCGAGCGCGACTCCGAACTTCACGTCGTGTACGAGCCGTCGGGTTGACGGTGCCATCCACCCGCCGCGGAGTTGCCACCGTCCACGTGGATCGTGGTGCCGGTGACGAACCCGGACAGGGCGGGATTGGCGAGGAACACGACCGCTGCCGCGATGTCGTCGACATGGCCCGCGCGGGGCAGCGGGGTCCGCACACCCATGTCCACACCGATGCCGGGCGTCGGGATCACGTCGGGCGCCACGCAGTTCACGCGGATCATCTGCGGACCCAGCTCCAGCGCGAGGCTCTGCGTGAGACTCACCTGCGCCGCCTTCATCGCGCTGTAGATCGCGAACCCCGGCCCGGCGCGGTGAGCTTCGATCGAGGTCACGTTCACGATCGAGCCACCGCCGTTCGTCATGAGCGGGATCACTCCCCGCAGGAACGAGGTGACGCTGGTGAAGTTCTCCCGGACGAGCGCGTCCTGACCCTTGTCGCTCACGTCGACGAACTCCGCTTGGAACCCTCCACCCGCATTGTTCACGAGCACGTCGACGGATCCGTACGCCGCCTCGACCTCGGCCAGCCAGGCCGCGACCTGCTCCCCGTCACGGACGTCGAGCACCCCGAGGTGCACGCGTCGACCCGCGCCCTCGATCGCGGCGGAGCACTCGCCGAGGTTGCCGGCATCGCGGTCGCAGATCGCGAGATCGGCACCGAAGTGCGCCAGCGCGATGGCGGTCGCACGCCCGATGCCGACAGCCGCGCCGGTGACGATCGCGACCCGTCCGTCGAGCCGCACATCCTCAGGTTCGAGCGCCATGGCGCGGAGGTTAGCGGTGCCCGCCCTGGACATGACGTTTGCGTCATATGCTGACCCGCGCGTCCGACCTCGACGAATGGAGCGTGGCGTGTCCTACTCGGTTGCAGGCAAGCACGTGCTGGTCACCGGCGCCTCGTCGGGCATCGGTGCGGCCCTCGCGGAGGGCTTCGCCCGCGCCGGCGCGACCGTCGGCATCTGCGCGCGCCGGGCGGATCGGCTCGGCGAGGTGCTCGCACGGGTCCGGGAGCACGCGCCCGAGTCCCGCATGTGGACCGTCGACCTGTCCGACCTCGACGGCCTCGCGGGCTTTGCCCGCCGGGCGAGCGACGAGCTCGGCGGCGTCGACGTGCTCGTGAACAACGCCGGCATCCCGAAGCGCCGGATCGTCACCGAGCTCGACGCCGCGACCGTCGAAGCCGTGATGGCGATCAACTACTTCTCCCCCGTCCGGCTGACGCTGGCCCTGCTGCCCGAGCTGATCGAACGCGCCGGGCGCGTCATCAACATCTCGTCGGTCGCCGCGCGACTCGGGCCGCCGAGCGAGGCTGCGTACACCGCGTCGAAGGCCGCGCTCACCGGATGGTCCGAGTCGATGCAGGTCGACCTCGCGGTCGCGGGCACGGACGTGCGCGTCCATGTGGTCAACCCCGGGGTGATCGATACCGAGCTCTTCCACCTTCCCGACAACGACGAATCGCTGGCGGACATCGAGGCGCTGCCGGTCGAGGCGATCGTCGAGCCGGTGCTGCAACAGCTCGACGCCGGCACGTTCGAGATCTACGTCCCCGGTTGGTTCGCCGACGTCGTCGGCGGCAAGTTCCCCGACGTCGGCGCCTTCCTCGCCGGCTCCATCGCCTGGGTGAAGCAGAAGACCACCACCCCCACCTGACCCCTTTCACGCTTTGGCGTCACTTACCCACGCATACGGGGGGTAAATGGCGCCAAAACGGTGGAGGGCGGGCGGTGGACGGGGGTCAGCCGGCCTGCTTCGCGACCGCGGCGGCGGCCGCGGCCGCGGCTTCGGGGTCGAGGTACGCGTGCGACTTCGCGCGGTAGCGGTCGTCGAGCTCGTAGACGAGCGGTTGGCCGGTGCCGATGTTCACCTTGAGGATCTCTTCCGGGGTCAGTCCTTCGAGGTGCATCTTGAGCGCACGCAGTGAGTTGCCGTGTGCCGCGACCAGCGTCACGCGCCCGAGCGCGAGATCCGGGACGATCGCGTCGTACCAGTACGGCAGCATCCGCGTGACGACGTCGGCGAGGCACTCCGACGTGGGCATGAGCTCCGCGGGAAGGTCGCGGTAGCGCGGGTCCTCGGACGGATCCCAGTCCAGGGGCGGCGGCGGGACGTCGTACGAGCGCCGCCACTGCTGGAGCTTCTCCTCGCCGAACTCCTCC
>JADGON010000027.1 GCA_017882945.1 Acidimicrobiia bacterium
ACATCGGAATCATGGTGGTATCCGGTTGGGCGATCGCCGAAGGACGCACCGACCTCCAGGTAGGACAGGGGCGCGTCCCGCTTGGAGGTGAGGAACGCGGCGAGTCGCGTCTCGTCGATGATTCGGGCGAGCTCCACGCAACCAGGTTCTCACCGCACCCGGTCGACGCTTCGAACCGGTGGCCAGGTCGGCGCCGTGACGGGCAGACTGCCGAGATGATCTCGTTCCTGCAGTCCTATCTCGTCGCCATTCCGGTTGCGGTGCTCGTCGTCTACTTCCTGCTCATTGCGATCGCTCGTCCTGACCGGGACGACCGCGGAGACGGGCTCTACGCGGTGCTCTCGGGGCTGCTCGCGCTCGGCGCGGGGGTGGTCTTCGGGCTCCACCTCCGGCGACGGTTCGAGCTCGCCGCAGACGACGACTTCGAGGGAAGCGCCACGGCGCGGGTCGACCGTGCCTACCTGGGCTCGGTGGCCTTCGTCGCGATCATCCTCGGGATCTCCGCGCTGGGGCTCGCGGGCTATGGCGCGTTCCGAATCCTGGCGCCCGATGTCACCGGGACCAACGACTCGTTCGAGTCACAACAGGGGCTCGCGCAGCTGCTCGCGTACGGCGCGTTGTTCGGCATCTGCATCGCGCTGTTTCAGACGCACTTCTCGGGCGTGCGCGAACCCGCTGACGAGGTCGACCGGTGACCGACCCGGAGACGCGCGAACGCGGCGCTCGTCCAGCCGTGGAGCTGGTGGGTGTGAACGATGCCTTCACGCTGCTGACGGATCGCGTCGCCGGATTGAGTGACCCCGACGCCAGGGGGGCGACGTTGCTTCCCGGCTGGACGCGAGGTCATCTGCTCACGCACCTGGCGCGGAACGCCGACGGGCAGCGGCGGATGGTCGAAGGCGTCCTGCGTGATGAAGTCGTCGAGCAGTACCCGGGTGGCGACGGGCAGCGGGCCGCGGACATCGAAGCCGGTGCGGATCGGCCAATCGGCGAGCTGCTGGTGGATCTGCACGAGAGCCAAGCGGCACTGGTCGATGCGTGGAGCCGGGTGCCGGACGGTGCGTGGGGCCGGCTCACCGCGGCGCGGGCCGGGGATCGACCGGTACGCCAGGGTGTGATGTCCCGGTGGCGGGAGCTCCTGGTGCATCTCGTCGACCTCGATGTCGGCATTGGCCCGGCCGATCTGCCCCCCGACTACCTCGCCCGCGACGCCGGCTGGCTCGCGCAACACCGAGCGACGGACACCTGGGCCGACGCCGGCTGATCCGTGCGTCCAGCGCGAGCCGGTCTATGGATGGGCGATCCGGAGCGGGACCGGGAGCGCGCCGTACTTCAAGGCGCCGGCGAGATCCTTCGCCTCGGTCTCGGTGAAGGTGCCGGAGATCTCGACGTCGCCGTTGAAGCTGTCGGTCTGGAACGAAGGCGCGCTCTGCACGACGCCGTCGAGCACGATCGCGACTTCGTTCTCAGGCGGCGACCGCGGGAAGGACACCGCGGCGAGCTGGTTGAACGTGGTCGCGCCCTGGTGGCTCAGGGCGAGGTCGATGACCCAACCCTCGGCGCTGCCGAGGAACTGGGCCTTCGCGTCCCTCACGGCGGTCCCGGTGAGGGCGGCCGAACCGACCGAGTACCGAATCGGTGGCATGCCGTTGGCGCTCGGGCGGGACGAGAGCACTACGTCGGCACTGTCACCCACGGGTCCGCTGGGTGTCTCGGACGGGACGATCGCCAGCACGGGCCGGAACTCCAGGCGGCCCCGTTGCAGCGCGTGTGCAGCCGACGTCTTCACGCCGGTTCCGGTCGCGACGAGTCGCGTCCCGGCAACCTTGACCACGGCGTCCGGCGTCCCGAGCGCGCGCAGGCGCTGCTGCATGATCCGTGCGGTGGCTTCGAGCTTGGCCGCGTCGGGCGTCGAGCCGCCGGTTGCCGAGAGCACCACGCGCTCGTTGGTGGACACCGTGTTGTGATTCGCGCTGCTCCCGCCGCCGCACGCGGTCAACAACGCCGGCATCGCGAGAAGCGCGAGAAACGCGAGCCACCGTGCTCGTCGTTGCCTGCCCATCGCGTCCGAGCGTAGTGCGACGTCGCGTACACTCGGCGACCGCAGGGAGGGTCACGATGGGGCAGGTGCAGGGACCACACCGCCGGGCTGGTACCACGACGGCACGGCGCTCCCCTCGTCATTCGACTGACCGCGGGCAGGGACAACGAATACGTCAAGCACCACTCCACCGAAGCACTCAACTTCATGATCACCTCGGGCGTGATCTACGCGATCGCGTGGTCGGTCTACCTCGTCGGGTTCGTCGCGAGCTTCAGCGCCGACGATGGTGGGACGCCGGCGTTCTTCGCGCTCATGCCGATCTTGTGGCTCGTGCAGGCGGCCGTGCTCGGCTTCTCGATCATGGCTGCTGTCCGCGCTTCGCAGGGCGTCTGGTGGCGCTACCCCATCTCGATCCGCTTCGTGTCCGGCGGCCGCCCGAAGACCGAGTCCCTCTGATCCGCTACGGCGCGCCCTGCAGGACGCAGAACTCGTTCCCCTCGGGATCCGCGAGAACCACCCAGGTGACGTCGCCCTGGCCGATGTCGACATGGCGGGCGCCGAGGCCGATGAGCCGCTCGACCTCGGCCTCTTGGTCGCCGTCGACCGCGCGCACGTCGAGGTGGATGCGATTCTTGATCGTCTTGCTCTCGGGCACCGGCAGGAAGATGAGCGTCGGGCTGCCCGACCCGTCGCCGATCTCCACCTCGTCCTCGTCGCGGTCCACGATCTTCCAACCCAGGGCCGCGCACCAGAACGTGGCCATGCGCTCGGCGTCGTGACAGTCGATGCCGACCTCGGTCAGCTTGCTGGTCATGTGGCCTCCTTCGGGCCGGATGGTTCGCCGGATCCGATGACGAAGGGCAGTGCATCGGAGAGGTGGGCCGCCGTGTTGACGAGGCACACGTGCGTGAACGCCTGGGGGAAGTTCCCCAGCTGCCGGCCGGCGCCGCCGTCGTACTCCTCGGCCAGGAGACCGACGTCGTTGACCAGGCCGAGCAACCGCTCGAACAGGGCAACCGCGTCGTCGGTGCGACCGATCAGCGCGAGGTTGTCCGCGAGCCAGAACGAGCAGGGCAGGAACGCGCCTTCCCCGGCCGGCAGCCCATCCACTGCGCCATCGGGGCTGGTGTCGTAGCGAGCGACGAATCCGTCCTTGAGCAGCGTCCGTTCGATCGCGTTGACCGTGCCGACGATCCGCTCGTCAGTGCCCGGGAGGAACCCGACGGTCGCCATCATGAGCACGGCCGCGTCGAGCCGCTTCGACCCGTAGGACTGGGTGAACGCGCCGAGCTCGGAGTCGAAGCCTTCCGAGCAGATCTGCGCGTGGATCTCGTCGCGGATCGACCGCCATCGATCGACCGGGCCGTCAAGGCCGAACTCCTCGACGTTGCGCACTGCGCGATCGAACGCCCACCACGCCATGACCTTCGAGTGCGTGAAGTGCTGGGGCGGGCCCCGGACCTCCCAGATGCCCTCGTCGGGATGGCGCCAGAGGCCTTCGAGCGCAGCCAGCAGTGCGCGCTCGAGCCCCCACGAGTTCTGGTGCGTCCCGTCGTCGGGCAGCAGCTTGCGGGTCCGGTAGAGCGTGGCCAGGACCTCGCCGTAGACGTCGAGCTGGGACTGCTCGCTCGCGGCGTTGCCGACGCGCACCGGCGACGAGTCTTCGTAGCCGTCCAGCCAGTCGAGGCTGAACTCGGTGAGGCGACGCTCACCGGCCGCGCCGTACATGATCTGCAGATCCTCGGGGTCGCCGGCCGCTGCACGCAGGAGCCAGTCGCGCCAGGCCAGGGCCTCGTCCTTGTAGCCGCCGACGGTGAGCGACGAGAGCGTCAACGTCGCGTCGCGCAGCCAGCAGTACCGGTAGTCCCAGTTGCGGACACTGCCGATCCACTCCGGCAACGACGTCGTCGGCGCGGCGACGATCCCGCCCGTGGGCGCATACGTCAACGCCTTCAACGTGATGAGCGAGCGCATCACCGCTTCTTTCCATCGCCCGTCGTACGTGCACTGGCCGGCCCAGTTGCGCCACCACCGCGCGGTCTCCTTCACCGCGCGCTTCGCGTCCGTCGGGCGCGGTGGCGTCTCGTGCGAGGCGTGGTACGCCAGGACGAACGGCACGGTCTCGCCCGCGCCGATCACGAAGTCCGCGATGGTGGCCTTGCCCGCGCCGTGGGTGCGGACCGGGGTGCGCAACACGATCGCGTCGGGCCCGGCGACCGCGCGCAAGGTCTCGGCATCGGACCGTCGCACCCAGGGCACGATCGATCCGTAATCGAACCTGATGGTCATGTCCATGTGCATCGGGACGCGACCGGAGACACCTTCGACGAGGCGCACCACGTCTACCGTCCGACCGCGGATCGGCATGCAATCGGTGATCCGCACCACGCCGTCATCGGTGTGGAACGTGGTTTCGAGCACGAGCGTGTTCTCGAGGTACCGGCGCTCGACCCGTTGCAGACCTCCCGCGGGCGTGATCTGCCACCGACCGTTGGTGCGGTCCCCGAGCAGCGACGCGAACACCGCGCCCGAGTCGAACCGGGGCACGCACAGCCAGTCGATCGAACCGTCCTTGCCGACGAGCGCGGCCGTCTGCGTGTCGCCGATCAGCGCGTAGTCCTCGATCAGCTGGGCCATCAGGGAGCCGGGTCGGTCCCCCCGGCCTGGTCGATCTCCGAGCTCACTTCGACGAAGCCGAGCCGCAACGCCGCCACCGCCTGGCGCAGGGGATCCTCGTTCGGACCGAGTCGATCGCCGAGGGCATCGACCAGTGCGCCCATGGCATCGAGGGCGATCGCGGCCTGGGTCAGCGACTGGCGTCGCTCCGCCGAGAGCCCGAGGTGCAGCACCGCGATCTCCTGGAGCTCGACCGCGAATTGGGTCACGATCGCCTCCACCGGGGTCTCGGCGAGACGGGTGAGCATCTCGCGCATCTGCTCCGGATCGATGTCCTCGGGGGACTGATCATCGGGTGGTCCGCCACCGGCTCCGCCACCCGTATCGCCGCTTTGGGGCGGGGATCCCGAGCCGGCGGGCGGTACCGGCTCCTCGCCGTAGGGTGTCCAGAGGGTGCTCACCCTGGTATCCTCGCACGGCAATCCAGTTGGGAAGTGGGACACCGAGGCTCGTGCCGCTCCGGCAGCACATCGTGTAGCGGTGGCCCCACCCGGCCGGGGTACAGGTACAGAGGGGCGCAACCGGCCTCCCGCTGCGGTATCACCGAGTCCGGGTCGTCCTCTCTTCGACCGACCCAAGGTCGCGCGGCGGACGCTTCTCGGTGACGTGACCGCTGCCTGCGAGGGTGCAGGCGGGCCCCGAGCGTGAGAGGTGATGCCGACATCGCAGCCGCCGACGAAGCAAGGATCAACGACCGCATCCGGGCACGAGAAGTGCTGTTGATCGCCGCTGACGGCGAACAGCTCGGGGTGCGGCCGCTGCCACAGGCTTTGGCGATCGCCCGTGAGCAGGAGCTCGATCTCGTCGAGGTTGCGCCGAACGCGAACCCGCCGGTCTGTCGCATCATGGACTACCGGCGCTGGCAGTACGAGCAGCAGCAGCGGCGCAAGGAGTCGCGCAAGAAGGCCACGAACGTCGTCATCAAGGAGATGAAGTTCCGGCCCAAGATCGACGGCC
>JADGON010000028.1 GCA_017882945.1 Acidimicrobiia bacterium
GATGTCGGCGACCGTCGAGGAATGGCTGCTCGCCGCCGAATACGTCGCGCACTCGGGCAACCTCGACATCATCCTGTGCGAGCGGGGCATCCGGACGTTCGAGCCGTCCACCCGCAACACCCTCGACCTCTCGGCCGTCGTCGTCGCCCAGGAGCGGTCCCACCTTCCGGTCATCGTCGATCCGTCGCACGGCACCGGCGGGCGCACGCTCGTCGCGCCGATGGCCCTCGCCGCGGTGGCGACCGGCGCGGACGGGATCATGGTCGACGTGCATGCGGATCCCGCGGCGGCTCGGTGCGACGGACCGCAGGCACTGCTGCCCCGCGAGGTCATCGAGCTCGGTGCCAGACTCCGGGAGCTGGCCACCTGGACGGGCCGGCACGTCGATCCGGCGATCGCCCCCAAGGAAGTCGAGACCTCGTGAGCGGAGGAGCAGTGATCAAGACCATCGGAGTGCTGGGCGCCGGCGTGATGGGCGGTGGCATCGCGCAGGTGTGCGCGACCGGCGGCTACGACGTCGTCTGCTACGACATCGCGCCGGAGGCGTTGAGCGCGGGACGCGAGCACGCGACGACCGGCCGATACGGCCTGGAGCGCGGCGTCGAGCGCGGGAAGCTCACCCGCGAGGAAGCCGACGCCGCGACGGCGCGGCTGACCTTCACGAGCACGTTCGAAGATGCAGCATCGACCGACCTCGTCATCGAAGCGGTCCCCGAGCGGCTCGACTTGAAGATCCGCGTCTTTCGCGATCTCGACCGGGTCGCACCCCCGGCGACGATCCTCTGCTCGAACACGTCCGGCTTCCCCATCCAGGCCATCGGTGGGGCCACCGACCGGCCGGACCGCGTGATCGGGTGGCACTGGGCGTCGCCCGCACCGGTGATGAAGCTCGCCGAGATCATCCGGACGCACGCGACGAGCGACGAGACGGCCGAGACCGTCAGCGCGGTCGCCGCGCGTTGCGGGAAGCATCCCGTCGTGATCCGCGACACCGCGATGGCCTGGGGGTTCGTGTCGAACCGGGTCTACTTCGCGATGGTGGCCGAGGCACAGAAGGTGGTGAACGAGGGAATCGCCACTGCCGACCAGGTCGACCAGGTGATGATGGACTGCTTCCGGTGGCCTGCCGGACCGTTCGGCATGGTCAAGGGCGCGACCGGCGGCTGGAGCTAGTCCGAGGGTGCCGCGGCCGTCCCGATGATCGCGTCGGCCATCGCCTCACCGAAGCGGCGTCCACCCGCGGAGTAGCCGGTGCAGTCGAACCCGTCGACGGCACCGTGGCAGTCGAAGTGCAGACCGTCGTCGGCCCGTGTCGTCACGCGACCGTCGTGACAGAACGCCGACTCGCTGCGCCGGCACGGCTGTGACCGGGTGAACGACTGGTGATCGCCGGCGACCGCGGCGCCGGCATCGGCCACCCGGAGGTGAGTGTCTGTCGCCGCGAGCTTGCGGATCGCGGCAGCGAGAACCCGCGGGTAGTTCGTAGGGCTCATCGCGTGGTGCACCGGCGGTGCGGTCTCCCACAGCACCGATGTGCCGGTGAACGCAGCGACGGTGAGCACGGTGCGGAGGTCGTCGAGATACCGCGCGCGCCAACCGGGTGAGCCGATCGTGAGCAGCGTGCCGGTCGTGGCACTCATGCACGCCGTGAAGGAGTTCCCGGAGAACTCGAGCGCGAGCACCTGGGGTCGGCGGCGCACCAGATCCTGGATGACCGAGTCGCGCATGTCACAGAGCGCGGCACCCGGTAACGCGGACACAGTGAGGTCCCCCGGTGCGAGCTCGCGCATCCTCGTCGCGAAGCTCGCGCGCGACTGGTACGCGAGCGAGTCGCCGTACAGCGAGACCCGGGTCGGGCGCGTCGTGGCCGGCCGAACGGCGGCCGGTGTCGCGCGAACCGGATCTCGGGGTGCTGCCCGGGCCACGTCAGGTTCGGCGATGCCCAGCCCGATCAGCGCGCTGAGACCGAGCGCGCCCGCGAGCAGTCCCAACCCGAGCCGGCGCATGCACTTCGTGTCGGCAGGCGGAGCCGCGGGGTTGAACGGGAATCCGAGTCCCTGCGGCGGCCCGCCTAGAACCAGGTGAAGGCAAACGGTGCGCGGTCGGCCGCAAACATCCGATCGGCTGCGGCCAGTGCACCCGGCGTCTGCTCCTCGACCTGGTCCGCCCGGGCGAGCACCGAGGCGGTGATCCCACCCAGGGAGATCGAACCGAGGGCACCGACGTCGAGCACCAGATCGGGCGTCGCTTCAGTGCGCGCACACGTCGCACCGTCCGGGCCACCCTCGAGCAGGAAACGCCCGGCCGCGGCGCCGTCGGGCCGCATGTCGTCGCGGACTTCGAGCACCATGCGTTCCGCCGACGCGTAGCGGCGCAGACCGAGGAGTCCAGGCACGTCAACCGGACGCACCCAGAGCCAGTCCCGTAGCGCAGTCGTGCGCACCTGGCGAGAGTCGCGCAACCGCCAGGGCAGCTCGGTGTCCGGCGCGACCACCGAGTGGGTCACGCGGTTGGTCAGGTCGATGCCGCAGAGGTGCTGCCAGAGCGCAGCCTCGGCCTCGGGGGTCGCCGCGACGAGATCGTGCACTGCCACCGTCCTGTCCGGGACGCCGTTGGCCCACGTGCCGTCGACGCCGTAGATCGCGAAGCCCTCGACGCGACCGTCGACCTCGTAGACCACGTCGAATCGGTACTTCACGAACTCCTTCTGGCCCCAGGCATCCAGCCACCAGACCGCCGGACGCGAGACCGCGCCCGTGCGTTGGAGCCGAACGCGATCGAACAGCTCGGGCGCGATCTTCAGGCTCTCTTCGGGCTCGATCATGCGCACCCGGCCCCGTTGCACGGGCGCGGCGAACGCGATGGTGTTGCGCGCCATCTCGACCGCGAGCACGCGCGTCGCGACGCCGTAGCCGAAACGGGCGTAGATCCCACCCTCCGACGCGGTGAGCATCGATACGTTCTCGCCCCGCTGCGCACCCTCTTCGAGCAGGTAGGTCATGACGCGGGTCAAGATGCCGCGGCGCCGATGGGTCGGGCGGACCGAGATCCAGCTCACGGCCGACGTCGGGATGACGGCGCCGCCGGGAAGGGTCAGGTCGAGGGAGTAGTTCCGACCGGTCGCGACGATCTCGTCGCCCTCGAACACGGCCACGGTCCGGTCGAGCTCGGCGCCCGACCACGCGTGCCGATCGTCGTCAGCGTCGTAGCGAATTCCGAATCCGTACTCGTCGGCCCGCTCGTAGGCCGCGAGCTCGTCGGGGACGATCGGGCGCAGCTCGAGGTTCACGCGACCAGTCTCCACCGCCATCGCCGGCCCGACCCGCCGATTTTCCGGTCAGGTGGCGGAAGGGGGCTTCTTGCCGGGCTCGCGCACGGGACGCGGAGGCGGGCGCTGGGGTCGCGGCGGGCTCGGTGGAGGCGGCGTGTCGGACGGGGGGTGCGGACCCCACAGGTGGCGGGCGCGAAGGCCACCCACGTACGAGAGCCCGGCGAAGCCGAGCACCAGTGCGAGGAGGAAGAAGCCACTCCGGCGGGTCAGCACGTCGAGCAACGCCACGGGGATCAGGGCACCCGCGCACCACGAGAGCTGGAAACGGGTCTCGAACCGGGCGAAGGCGCGCCCGCGCAGGTGCTCGGGGCCATCTCGCTGCAACAAGCTGTCGAACGCGATGCGGCCACCCGCCGCGCCGACCGCGATCGCGAACGCGATCGCGACGGAGCCCAGCCGGCCCCCGTCGCGCGCGGCGAACAGCGCGACGACCGCCGGCACGATCAGGGAACAGGCGAGGATCGTCTCCTCCTTGAGCCGGCGTCGCAGCACCGGGGTGATGATCACGCCGAAGAACCCGCCGACCGCACTCGCGGCCAGCACCACGCCGAAGAACCACGCCGGCTGCCCGCTCCCCTTGAGGAGGAACGCGAGCTGGAACGTCAGGAACCCGACGCAGCCCCGCATGACAGCCATCGCGGTGCCCGAGAACACGATGCTCGGAGTCGCCAGCTCCTGGCGCTCCTCGGGCGTCTCGACCGCGGCGGGACGCCCCGCCGCGGGGATCTTCGTGCAGAGGAACCCGGCGACGGCGAAGACCCCGGTCGCGACGATGAGCGAGATCCGCGCGTCGAACACCGCCACAGCCGCGGCGGCCGGGATGCCACCCACCACGCTGGCCACGACGCTCACCAGCGACAGGCGCGAGTTCGCCTCGACCAGCGCGTGCTCGTCGTTCACGACCGCGGGTAACAACGCCGACTTCGCCACCGCGTGACCCTTGGACAAGACCAACGCCACGAAGGCGAGGGGAAAGAGGAAGAGGGAGTTGAGGTTCCCCACCATCAGGAAGCAGACCGCGGCCCGGCCAAAGCAGCCGACCGCCATCAGCGTTCGTCGGCCGGCGCGGCTCCGGTCCAAGGCCGGTCCGATGATCGGCCCGACGACCGCGAAGGGCGCGATCGTCAACAGCAGGTAGAGCAGGACCTGGGTGCGTGACTGCCCGAGTGGCTGCGTGAAGAAGATGGAACCGGCCAAGGAGACCGTGAGGCACGCGTCACCCACCATGCTCGCCGCCTGGGCAACGACGAGTCGCCCGAAGGGGTTCAGCGCGTACGTGCGCGAGTCACGTGTGGCCATCTGAAACCGAGGGTACGCGGCGCGCTGCCCGTTCGCGTGCGCTGCGGCGCGATCTCTCGTCGCCGATCGTTCACCTCGATGTCACCCGGCGTTCGGAGAACGGCTCTCCCGCCGCCATCGCGGCGCCGTAGGGTTGCGATCGGTCGGTTGCGCGTGACGTACGCCCCGACCTCGGCCGCCGATCCGGGTGCCCCCCTCGGAAGCGGCCCGCCCGATCCGCCTCTCCCCGGGCGGATCGCGCGCGGTGGTTCGAGCCCGAATCCTCCCCGGGACCCGGTTCGACTTCGCCGGTACGATGCCAGGGTGGAGATCGCGCCTGACCACCCTGAACAGCACCGATTGTTGAATCGGGAGCTGTCGTGGCTCGACTTCAACGCCCGGGTGCTCGCGCTGGCCGAGGACTCCGAGCGCCCGTTGCTCGAGCGGGCGAAGTTCCTCGCCATCTTCGCGACGAACCTCGACGAGTTCGTCCAGGTGCGCGTCTCGGGACTCCAGGAACAGGTCGCCGCGGGCATCCGCTCGAGGACGGCCGACGGCATGGATCCACTCTCCCAGCTCCGCGCGATCAGCACACGCATCGACGAGCTCGTCATGCGCCAGGCCGAGCTCTTCACCAAGGAGATCGCGCCGGCCCTCGAAGACGTCGGCATCGCGTTCTCGAAGTGGGACGAGCTCGACGACGACGACCGCGAGTACCTCGTCGAGGTGTTCGACGCGAACGTCTTCCCGGTGTTGACGCCGCTCGCGGTGGACCCCGCCCATCCGTTCCCGTACATCTCGAACCTCTCACTGAACCTCGCGGTGGTCGTGCGCGATCCGGAGACCGGCGAGCAGCGCTTCGCACGCGTGAAGGTTCCGCCGCTGCTCCCCCGTTTCGTCGTCATGCCGGACGGTGAGCGCTTCGTGCCGCTCGAGCAGGTGATCGCGGCCCACCTCGACGGGCTCTTCCCGGGCATGGAGATCCTCACGCACCATCCGTTCCGCGTGACGCGCGACGCGGACTTCGAGCTCGAAGACGAAGATGCCGACCTGCTCGAGGCGATCGAGAGCGTGCTCACGCTGCGGAAGCGCTCCGGGCACGTGGTTCGGCTCGAAGTCGACACGCACATGAGCGAAGAGGTGCTCGAGCTGCTCTGCCGCGAGCTCGAGCTCTCCGAGCAGCACGTGAACATCGTCGACGCGCCGCTGGACCTCTCCGGGCTGTGGGCGCTCTGCGCCCTCGACCGTCCGGAGCTGAAGGACCAGCCCTGGCAGCCGCAGACCCAGCCCGTGCTCACCCGCACCGACCCTCCTCCCGACCTGTTCCGGGTGCTCCAGGCCGGCGATGTGCTCGTACACCATCCCTACGACTCGTTCGCGACCAGCGTCGAGGCGTTCGTCGACCAGGCAAGCCGCGACCCGAGCGTGCTCGCGATCAAGCAGACGCTCTACCGGACCGCGGGGCCGGAAGGGGCGATCGTCGCATCGCTCGTGCGCGCGGCCGACGCGGGCAAGCAGGTGGTCGCGCTCGTCGAGCTCAAAGCGCGCTTCGACGAGCAGGCCAATGTGGAGCGCGCACGCGAGCTCGAAGAAGCCGGCGTGCACGTCGTGTACGGCCTGGTCGGGCTCAAGACCCACACCAAGATCCTCCTGGTCGTGCGCCAGGAGCACGACGGCATCCGGCGCTACTGCCACATCGGCACCGGCAACTACAACCCCGTCACCGCGAACCTGTACGAGGACCTCGGGCTGCTGACCGCGGATCCCGAGCTCGGGGCCGACCTCACCGAGCTCTTCAACTACCTGACCGGCTACAGCCGCCAGGGTCGGTACCGCAAGCTCCTCGTCGCGCCCGTGAGCCTGCGGCCCGGCATCGTCGAACGCATCATGCGTGAGACCGAGAAGGGAGCCGACGGGCGGATCGTGCTGAAGATGAACAGCCTGGTGGATCCCGGCATCATCGAGGCGCTCTACGCGGCGTCGAGCTCCGGAGTCAGCATCGACCTGATCGTGCGCGGCATCTGCTGCCTGCGCCCCGGGGTGCCCGAGATGTCGGAGAACATTCGCGTCCGTTCGATCGTCGGGCGCTTCCTCGAGCACTCCCGGATCTACCGGTTCGGCGCCGATCCCAACTCGGCCGAGTACCTCATCGGTTCCGCGGACCTCATGCCGCGAAACCTGGACCGGCGGGTGGAGGCGGTGACGCCCGTGATCGCACCGGCGCTGCGCGCCCGGCTCGACGAGATCCTGGCGACGAACCTCGCGGACGACGTGCTCGCGTGGTCACTCGGTGCCGACGGCTCCTGGGCGAAGGTCCCGACCGTCGAGGGTGTCGACACGCACCTTCGCCTGGGGGAGCTGGCCGAGGCCAGGGCTCGAGACGGACGTCCCGCCGATGCCCGAGCGTGAGGTCAAGCTCACTCCAACACCCGGCTTTCGTCTCCCGGCGCTGCACGATGTCGCGGAAGGTGTGATCGCGCGACCCGACGAGATCCTCGATCTGCGGGCGACCTACTACGACACGGCGGACGTCCGGCTCGCGCGGTCGGGTGCGAGCCTGCGCTTCCGCGAGCCCGAGGGCTGGACGGTCAAGCTGCCCGCGCCGGCCGTCGGCGCGCTGCTCGTGCGGGGCGAGCACACCTTTCCCGGCGGACCCGAGACCCCACCTGCCGCCGCGCTGGACCTCGTGCGCGCGTGGGTGCGCACGGCACCGGTCCATGCCGTCGCGCGCCTGAAGACGCGCCGCCGCCGCATCGAGCTCACCGACACCGGCGGGAAGAAGGTCGCCGAGGTCGTCGACGACGAAGTCTCGGTGCTCGACGACGGGCGGATCACCAGCCGCTTCCGCGAGCTCGAGGTCGAGCTCGGTGAGGACGCACCCGTGGAGCTGGCGGACCTGCTCGTGGCCCGCCTGCAAGCCGCGGGCGCCGGGCCGGCCGACCCGACGCCGAAGATCGTCCGCGCCCTCGGGATGCGCGCGCTGGCATCGCCGGACATCGTCGCGCCGGGCTCGCTCTCGCCTGACTCACCCGCACGGGAGGTCATCCACGCGGCGATCGCCAACTCCGTCCTGCGCCTTCTCGCGCACGACCCGGGCGTGCGACTCGGCGACGACCCCGAGTACGTGCACCAAGCTCGGGTGGCCACCCGAAGGCTGCGCTCCGACCTGCGGACCTTCGGCTCGTTGCTGGTCCCGGAATGGGATCAGGCGTTGCGCGCGGAGCTGCAGTGGCTCGGCGCCGAGCTCGGTGCGGTCCGCGACACCGAGGTGTTGCTCGCGCTCCTCCGGTCGAAGGTCCAGCTGCTGCCCGAGGCGGATCGACGGGTCGGCGAGCACCTCCTCGCCCGGTTGGTGCACCGCTGGGAAGACCAGCGGATCGAGCTGCTCGGAGCCATGCGCTCGCCGCGCTACGCCCAGCTGCTCGACCGGCTTGTCGCCGCCGCCCGCGAGCCCGCACTGCTCCCGGAGGCGGATGCACCGGCGGTCGAGATCCTCCCCGCGCTCGCCCGCCGGCCGTGGCGTCGCCTGCGCAAGTCCATCGAGGCGCTCCCGGAGGTCCCGCGTGACGAACAGCTGCACGCGGCGCGCATCCGAGCGAAGCGGAGTCGCTACGCGGCGGAGGCGGTCGCGCCCGCGCTCGGCAAGCCGGCACGGAAGTTCGCGCGATCCGTCGCCGCACTCCAGGACGTCCTCGGCGACCACCAGGACGCGGTCGTCGCCGCGGGTTGGTTGCGCGAGGTCGCCCGAGCCACGGAGAACCGGGACGAGATCTTCGTCGCCGGCATGCTGACCGGGATGGTCCGCGTCGTCGAGCACGAGACCCGCGGCGCGTGGCCGAAGGCATGGAAGACCGCGCGTCGCAACCGGCTCCGCCCCAGGTGACCTCGACCGAGGTGCGGGCGGCCGGTGGGGTGCTCCTGCGCCGGGGCGAGGACGGCGGCGACGAGGTGCTGCTCGTCCACCGACCCCGCTACGACGACTGGAGCCTGCCCAAGGGCAAGTGCGAGCCCGGCGAGACCGACGAGGCCTGCGCGCGGCGCGAGGTCTACGAGGAGACCGGGATCCGGGTCACGCTGGGGGCCTCCCTGCCCGAGGTCCGGTACCTGGACCACAAGGGTCGGCCCAAGGTGGTGCGCTACTGGCAGATGCAGGCGACCGAGGATCCCGGCCCGTTCGCCCCGAACGACGAGGTCGACGAGATCCGGTGGTGCTCGCTCACCGAGGCCCGGGCCCGGCTCAGCTACGACCACGACCGTGACCTGGTGACCGCACTACGCGCGTCCTAACCTGGCGCCCAGAATGGATGCATTCGTGGTGCGGCACGCGAAGGCGGGCAGTCGCCGCCGCTTTGACGGCGACGACCGGCTCCGGCCGCTGACGAAGAACGGAAGTGCGCAAGCAGAGGCCATCGCGAGCCTGCTCGCGCACCGGGACATCGCCCGGGTGCTGACGAGCCCCTACACCCGCTGCCACCAGACCGTCGAGCCCCTCGCCCAGCACCTCGGCGTCAACGTGGAGATCGACGAGCGCCTCGCCGAGGGCTACGAGTGGACCCATGCACTCGCCCTGGTGGAGGCGGCGACCGAACCGCTCGCTCTCTGCAGCCATGGTGACGTGATCGGCGACCTCATGCACCAGCTCGCGGCGCGCGGCGTCCCGCTCGACGACGACCGCATCGAGAAGGGCTCGACCTGGGTCCTCCAGGTCGAGGAGGGCGAAGTGGTGAAGGCCCGGTACCTCGTCCCACCCGCGTGACCTTCGACGAGCTGTTCGCGCTCCTCCGGCGCGGCACCGAGCACGCCGACGAAGAGCGGGTCGATCTTCTGGACCACTCGCTGCAGTGCGCGGCGCTCCTTGCGGAGCGTCACCCTGGTGACCGCGAGCTCCAGATCGCCGGGCTGGTGCACGACATCGGCACGATTCTTCGTCCCGACGATCCTGCGCAGCACGCGTCGACGGGCGCGGCCGCGGTCGCGCCACTGCTCGGACACCGCGTGGCCCGGCTCGTGTCGTGGCACGCCGACGCGAAGCGCTACCTCGTCACGACCGACGCCGGGTATCGCAAGCGACTCAGCGCACGCAGCATCGTCACGCTCGAGGCCCAGGGCGGCGCGATGAGCGAGACGGAAGTGGCGGCACTCGCGGCCGCGCCGGATCTCGCCGCGTTGCTCGAGCTCCGGCGGGCCGACGACGACGCCAAGGTCATCGGGCTCGCGGTGCCCGCCCTCGACACCTGGCGTCCCCTCCTCACCGGCGCTTCGACCCGCGTTCGGGGAATCAGGTAGCGAGGACGACCGCCGGAAGATCGGCGATGGAGTCCAGCACATGAGTGTGCGGCGCCGATTCGAGCTGCGCCCGGTCGTGGGCGCCGGTGAGCACGCCGGCCACCACCGAGGCCCCGGCCGCGGTCCCCGCCACCAAGTCGCTGATGGTGTCGCCGGCCACGGCGACGTCTCGCACCGCGTCGACCTCGAGCCGCATGAGCGCGGTCAGGATCAGGTCGGGGTACGGACGCCCGCGCACGCCGTCGCCGGGGCTCAGGGACAGGTCGATCACGTCCCGCCAGCCGAGCACGTCCATCAGCTGCTCGCGGGTCCCGGAAGAGAACCCGGTCGTCAGGCAGATTCGCACCCCACGGGCGCGGAGTGCGGTCAGCGCCGCCTCCGCGCCCGGGAGCGGCTCGATCTCGCCGCGTGACACCGCCCGGTCGAACGCAGCCTCGAATCGCTGGTTGGCCTCCTGCGCGCGGGCTTCGTCGCCCTCGAACACGGAGCGGAAGACCGTGATCTTCGACTGGCCCATCGTCTCGCGCACGTAGTCGAGGTGCGCGCGGAGCTCGCGCCCGTCAGGATCGAAGCCCATTCCTCCCAGCGCTTCGACGAAGGATCGTTCGACGACGCCACCGTCGCTGACCGTCGTCCCCGCCATGTCGAGCACCGCCAGGCGAATCACCAACCGACTCCTTCGAGCGTCTCGGCCGCGATGGCCGGGGACAGGGTCATGCCGCGCCCGCCGGGACCGGTGACGATCACCAGGCCCGCCTCCGGTGAGACGCGCACGCATGGCGACTGATCCGTGTTCTGCGAGTAGACGCCGGCCCAACGACGCTGCACCGATGGCAACGGCCGGCCGAGGATCGACTCGGCCCGGACCTGCAGATGCTCGTAGGGCTCGTCTTCGACCGCGAAGTCGTACGGCTCGTCGTACACGTGGGTGTCGCCGATCGTGAGCTCGCCGCCGGCGCGCTGGGCGATCAGGAGCTGAGCACGCCAGGCCGCGCCGACCGCCGACTGGGCCGGAAGCACCGCGGCCTCGGGAACGTCGAACGCCGGGTAGTACCGCAGCGAGTCGCCATCGGCGATGGCAGTGGTCAGCCGCTCGTCGAGCGGCGCGGTCTCCATCATCTGGAGGCGGCAACGGCGGAGGGGTGCGGCCGCGAGCCACGGCGCGGCAACTCCCGTGTGCGCCGCTCCGGGACACAGGATTGCCAGGTCGGCGCGCCACGTCGTGCCCGTGTGGTCGCGCACGCGACCCGGTCCGGCTTCGACCGCGACACGACCGCCGACGTAGGTGTAGCCACCCCGATCGGACATCGTGCGACGCAACGCCGGCAGCGCTCGGCGCGGCTCGACGATCGCGTCGCGAGTGCAGAGCAGCGCGCCCAGCACCGAGCCGCGCACCGCCGGATTCACCGCGCGGACCTCATCCGGCTCGAGGAGGCGCAACTCGCGCGCCTTTGCCTCGGGCGCGCCGGCGACCGCAGCCAGGACGGCGAGCTCTGCCGGATGCTGGGCCACCGTGAGCGATCCGTCGGGCCGAAAGCCCACTCCCGGGACCTCGTGCGCGATCTGCTCCCAGAGCAACCGGGCGCGGAGAGCGAGATGCAGCTCCGGACCGGGCGCGCGGCCGCTGACCCAGACGAGCCCGAAGTTGCGCACCGAGGCCTTGCGCGCCTCGAGGTCGGCCTCGATCTGGGTGACGGTGTAACCGCGCTCCCGCGCGGCAAACGCGTGCATCGTCCCGAGCACGCCTCCCCCGACCACCACCACCGTCGCCATCTCGTGTCTCCGCGTCGCTTCGATCCCCGCACGTCAGGCCTGCTCCGGCCTGTGCTCGCCGAGCGTGGCCCACTTGGTGACTGCGGCGCAAAGAAGCGGCTCGCGAGAACAAGTAGGTTCGACCGCATGCGCGTGCTGGTGACGAACGACGACGGGGTGGAGTCCGCCGGAATCGTCGCGCTCACCAAGGCGCTGCATGATGCCGGCCACGACGTGTTCGTGGTGGCTCCCGCTTCGGACCTCAGCGGCGCCGGCGCGTCGATCGGGCCGCTGCACCGCTCGGATCCGATCCCCGTCGCGGAGCACCACTGGGCCGAAGTCCCGGGCGTCCCGGTGCTGGCGATCGAACGACCGCCGGCGACCGCCGTCTACCTCGCATGCCTCGGCGCGTTCGGCACCCGTCCCGACATCGTGGCCTCGGGCATCAACCCGGGTGCGAACACCGGTCACCTCATCCTGCACTCGGGCACGGTGGGCGCGGCGCTCACCGCGGCCGGCCTCGGGATCCCCGCGCTCGCGGTGAGCATGAAGTGGAGTGAGACCGGCTACTTCTGGGAGACGGCCGCGCGCATCGCGGTTCCCGCGCTCGACTGGGCCGCATCGGGCGACGGCGCGCCCCGCATCCTCAACCTGAACGTTCCCAACCTGCCGCTCGACGAGGTCCTCGGCATCCGTGAAGCGAGGCTCGCGCCGTACGGAGAGTTCTGGGTCGCATCGTCGGACATCCGCTCCGGTGATCTGCGCATCGAATTCCAAGGACCGGCAGTACAACCGGACGAGGGCACCGACGCCTCCCTCGTGGTCGCCGGGTACGCCACGGTCACCCCGCTCCTCGGGATCGTCGCCGCTCCGCTCAAGGGAGCGGCCGAATCGGTCGAGAACGCGCTCCAGACCGAGTTGCGCGCTCAGGCCCACTGACCGGGCGACACCCCGTACACTTCGACGGTTCCCCCCGTCGATCCAGGAGACCATCTCTATGACCGTGGAGGTTGGGCAAGCTGCCCCCGACTTCACCCTCAAGGACCAGGCCGGCAACGACGTGAGCCTGTCCGACTACAAGGGCAAGCAGCCCGTCGTGCTCGTCTTCTACCCGTTCACCTTCACGGGGGTGTGCCAGGGCGAGCTGTGCGAGATCCGCGACGATCCCTCCACGTTCGAGTCGGCCGGCGCCGCGGTGCTCGCGATCTCCTGCGACACGCGTCACGCGCAGGCGCAGTGGGCCGAGCAGCAGGGGTTCACGTTCCCCGTGCTGTCGGACTTCTGGCCCCACGGTGCCGTGGCCAAGAGCTACGGCGTGTTCAACGAGCAGCTCGGCTGCGCGAACCGCGCGAGCTTCGTCCTCGACAAGGACGGCAAGGTCGTGGCGACGTTCGCGTCGGCGAACCTCGCCACCCCGCGTTCGCGCGACGAGTATGAGGCGGCCCTGGCTCGGGTGTCATGAAGTTCTCCGAGCTGCTCGGCGAGCCCGAGCCCGATCCCGAGCTTCCGGACTCGGACTCCGCACCGATCAGCGTGTTCGCCCCCGTGCCCGTCACCCCCGCGGCGTCACCGGCTCCGCCAGTCCCCGCCGCACCGGCCCCCCCGTCGAGTCCTCGCAGCGGTCTCGCCGAGCTGAACGTGCACCAGGTCGCGCCGGAACCTCCGACGATCGAGTCTTCGGTCCAGGATCAGCTCGTCGGGCTCACGGAAGTCGTCGACGATCTGCTGCCGTCGACCCGCAGCCGCCGCAAGTAGCGCTTCAGCCCGCGGTCACCCGCGGCTTTTCGAACCGGTAGCCGACCCCACGCACCGTCACGATGTGCGTGGGGTGACCCGGGTCCTCTTCGACCTTCGTCCGCAGCCGCTTGACGTGCACGTCCAACGTCTTCGTGTCGCCGAAGTAGTTCGGCCCCCAGATGCGGTCGATGAGGACGTCGCGGGTGAGCACGCGACCGGCGTTCGCCAGCAGCAGCTCCAGCAGCTCGAACTCCTTGAGCGGCAGCGCCACGAGATCGCCGCGAACCGACACCTCGTGGCGCGCGGCATCGAGCCGCACGTCGCCGATCTCGAGCAGGTCCACGTGAACGCCCTCCGGCTCGGTGCCCGCGGGCACCCGTCGGAGCGCGGCACGGACCCGCGCGATCAGCTCGCGCAATCGGAACGGCTTGGTGACGTAGTCATCGGCGCCGACCTCGAGGCCCACGACCGCGTCGATCTCTGCGTTGCGCGCGGTGACCATGATGATCGGCACGCGGGACCGCGTCCGGATCTGGCGGCACACGTCCACGCCCGAGATCCGGGGCAGCATGACGTCGAGGAGGACCAATGCGGGCTGGACCGCTTCGAAGCGCTCGAGCGCCTCGACACCGTCGGCCGCGGTCTCGACCGCGAATCCCTCGCGCTGGAGGGCGACGGTCAATGCGTCCCGGTACGACTGCTCGTCGTCGACGACGAGGACCAACGGCGGATCGGCCATCAGCGTCGATCCTCGAAGAGATACCCGATGGGTGACGCGCCGCCGTTCGCCAAGGCGAGGCGGAGCCGGAACGTGGAGCCGTCGCCTTCGCGCGACTCGACGGTGACGTCACCGCCGTGCGCCTGCGCGACGTGACGGACGATCGCCAACCCGAGACCCGTGCCACCCGTCGCCCGGCTCCGGGCGCGGTCCACCCGGTAGAACCGCTCGAAGATCCGCTCGAGGTCGCGCGACGGGATGCCCGGACCGTGGTCCGTGACCGTGATGGTGACCATCCCGTCCTGCGCGGACGCGCCGATCTCGACCGCGCTCGGCGCCTCGGAGTACTTGATCGCGTTGTCGAGCAGGTTCGTCAGCGCGCTGAGCACTTGGCGACGGTCGCAGGGCACCGCAGCATCCGGGAAGTCGGCCGCGACGTGCAGCGGGATCCCCGCTGCCTCGGCGGCGGGACGCACCGCCTCGGCCGCTTCCCCGATCAGCACCGAAATGGGCACCGGCTCGCGGCTCGGTGACTCCTGGGCTTCGATCAGGCTGAGGTTGAGCAGGTCGTCGATGATGTGCCCGAGCCGGTCCGCCTCACGGGAGACCCGCTCGGCGAGCTGGCGGACCACTGCTTCGTCCCCGCCTGCGGCCATGGTCTCGGCGAGCAGCGCGAGGGCGCCGATCGGCGTCTTGAGCTCATGGCTGACGTTCGCCACGAAGTCGCGTCGCACCGATTCCTTGCGCCGAGTCTCGGAGATGTCCCGGATGAACACCACCGCGCCCAGGATCGCGCCACCGGCGAGAAGCGGTTGCGACCGGAGATAGAGCACCTCGCGGGGCGGGCCGAAGAGCTGGAGCTCCCGCTCGCCCCCCTGACCCTGTCGGGCCCGACTCAGCAGCTCGTTGATCTGTTCTTCGGCGAGCGCGTCACTGTGCCGGCCGTCCTTGAATCGCTCGGCCGCGTCGTTGCGCAGCAGCACGTTCCCGTCGACGTCGACCACGATGACCGCGTCCGGCAGCGCGTGGAGTGCCTCGGCGAACCGAGCTCGCTCCGCCGCGAGCACCTGCGCGCGGTTTGCGGGCGAATCCCCGCCGGTCTCGCCGCCGGCCATACGGGTGCGGAGACTCATCCGAACCGACCGGTGATGTATCCCTCGGTCCGCTGGTCGGAGGGGCTGGTGAAGATCGTGTGTGTGCGGTCGAACTCCACGAGGCGGCCGACTCGGCTCGCGTCCTCGCCGACGTCCGTCGTGAAGAACGCCGTCATGTCCGACACCCGGGCGGCCTGCTGCATGTTGTGGGTCACGATCACGATCGTGAAGTCACGCTTCAGCTCGACCATGAGGTCCTCGATGCGGGAAGTCGCGATCGGGTCGAGCGCGGAGCACGGCTCGTCCATCAACACGACATCGGGTTGGACCGCGAGGGTCCGCGCGATGCAGAGACGCTGCTGCTGGCCACCGGAGAGTGCGTACGCGCTCTTCTTCAGCTTGTCCTTGACCTCGTCCCAGAGCGCTGCTCGCGTCAGTGCCTGTTCCACGAGATCATGGAGATCACCCTTGAAGCGGTTGATCCGCGGTCCGTACGCGACGTTGTCGAAGATGGACTTCGGGAACGGGTTCGGCTTCTGGAACACCATGCCGACGCGCCGTCGCACCTCGGCGGCGTCGACCTTGGGGTCGTAGAGGTTCTCACCGTGGTAGGTGATCCGGCCCTCGACCTTCGCGCCGGGGATGAAGTCGTTCATCCGGTTGAGGCAGCGGAGAAACGTGCTCTTCCCGCAGCCCGACGGCCCGATGATCGCGGTGATCTCGCGGGCGCCGACGTCGAAGTTCACATCCGCCACGGCGAGGTTCGAGCCGTATCGCACCGCCCCGTCGCGGATCTCGAACACGACCTCCCGGGCCGTCTCCGGCTGCTCGTCGACGCCTTCGATCACCGGCGCGACGTTAGCGGGGGTCACGTCGATTTCATCCATGGGTTGGCTCCGGTCGTCAACGAGGCTCATACGCGGTGCTTTCTCGAGAACACGGCGGACAGGCCCCGGGAAAGGAGAGTGAAGATGAACACGATGGCGATCAGCGTCAGCGCTGCACCCCAGGCTCGCTGCTGGGGGCCGGGGAACACCTGTTGCGCGTTGCGGAAGATCTGCACTGACAACGTGGTGTTCGGTCCGTGGAAGAGGTTGGTGTTCGTCGCGTTGACCGTGAGGATCGTGAAGAGCAGGGGCGCGGTCTCCCCGGCCGCCCGCGCGACCGCAAGCAGCGCCCCGCTGACGATCCCAGGAGCCGCGGCCGGCAGCACGACCCGCAGGATCGTGCCCGCCTTCCGCCCACCCAGGGCGTACGCGGACTCGCGCAGCTCGGGAGCCACGAGCTTGAGCATCTCCTCGGTGGTGCGGATGACGACGGGGAGCATCAGGCACCCGAGTGCGAGTGCACCGGCAAAGCCCGAGACCCCGAACCGCAACACCCAGATCGAGTAGATGAACAGACCCATCACGATCGAAGGGACGCCGGTCATGACCTCGGCCAGGAAGCGGACGACCCGTCCGAGCGCCGTCCGGGCGCTGTACTCGTTGAGGTAGATACCACCGAGCACGCCGAGCGGGACCGCCATCACGGTGGCGGCGCCGGTGATCAACAACGTGCCGACGACCGCCGGACCCATCCCGGGGCCTTCGGAGCGGGACAGGATCGGGATGTCGTCGGTGAGGAAAGCCCAGCTGATGGAGTCGATGCCCCGGACGATCACGTACCCCACGATGAGCACGAGCGGGACGATCGCGACGACGAGCGAACCGACGATCAACGTGCTGGCGATCGCGCTCTTCGCGCTGCGCCACGGACCCGCGCTGCTGCGCCTGATCGACGGGCGCGCCGGTGTCGGCGCGGGAGCCGGAGGCGTCATCGTCATGCTCATCGTTCCCGCTCCTGGCCCTGCGGGCGGGGCCGATCCAGCCACGCTCCGCTCATGCTGCACCAAGCTTGCGCTCGGAGCGGGCGAGGACCGTACGTGCGATCACGCCGATCATCAGCGTGAGGAAGAAGAGCACGACCCCCATGCCGATGAGCGCGGCCTGATAGGTCCCCGTCGATTCACCGAACTGGTTGACGATGACCGAGGGAAGTGCGTCGCCGGAGCTGAAGAGCTTCTCGGTGATCTGCGGCGACGAGCCGATGACGAGCGCGACCGCGATCGTCTCGCCCATCGCACGACCGAGACCGATCAGGATCGCCGCGGTCATGCCGCTGCGACTGTGCGGGAACACTGCGGCGCGAATCATCTCCCAGCGGGTCGCGCCCATCGCCAGCGCGGCGTCCTTCTGGGCCTGCGGGACGGTCGCGAACGTCTCGCGGGTCACCGCCGTGATGATCGGCGTGATCATGACCGCGAGGATGAGACCCGCGGTCATGAAGGCCTTGCCGGCAATCGGGTTCCCGTCGAACACGCTGCCGAGCACCGGGACGTCGGCGAAGAGGTCGTGCCAATCCTGGTAGAAGCCGGGCAGTGCAGGGACGAGGACGAGCAGTCCCCACAAGCCGTAGACGACGGACGGCACTGCCGCGAGGAGATCGATCAAGGTGACGACCGGGCGGCGGAGCCAGCGCGGCGAGACCTCGGTGATGAACAGCGCGATGCCGATGCTCACCGGCACCGAGATGACCAGCGCGATCACGGAGATCACGAGCGTGCCGAACGAGAACGCCAGCGTGCCGAACGCGGCGTGGGCCGGATCCCAGACGTCACTGGTGAAGTAGTCGATGCCCTCGTCGCGAAACGCCGGCCAGGCCTTCGAGATCGTGGAATACGCGATCAGCGCCAGGATGACGAGCACGAGGATCCCGCCCGCGAACGCGAGCAGCCGGAACGCCCGGTCGACGCCGCGACCGGGTGGTCGCGAGTCGCCCAGATGCTCCGGGGAGGCGGGAAGGAGTTCGGAATGGATGGCCATGGAAGAGGAGCGCGGTGGGGGCGGGCACGCACCCGCCCCCACGTAGCTCGAATGCTAGGAGACCGTGATCTTGTCGACCTGCGCCTTGGCCTGGCTCAGGATGTTGCTCGGCAGCTTGGCGAAGTCCACTGAGGCCGCGAGGCCCTGGCCCGCGCCGTAGATGTA
>JADGON010000029.1 GCA_017882945.1 Acidimicrobiia bacterium
CCACGTAGCTCGAATGCTAGGAGACCGTGATCTTGTCGACCTGCGCCTTGGCCTGGCTCAGGATGTTGCTCGGCAGCTTGGCGAAGTCCACTGAGGCCGCGAGGCCCTGGCCCGCGCCGTAGATGTAATTCAGGAAGCCCTTCAAGGCGTTTCCGACGGCCGCGTCCGATTGCGTCGTGTAGACGAGGATGTAGGTCGGCGACGTGATCGGGTAGGCCGTCGCACCGCTCGCGTCCAACGGGTCGAACGTGAGATCGGTGTTGACCGTCGCGGTCGACATCGCGGCAGTTGCGGCCGAGAGCGACGGCGCGACGTACTTGCCAGATGCGTTCTTGACTCCCGCGAACTTGAGTCCGGCAGCCTTCGCATCCGAGAAGTCGACGTACCCAACCGCCCCGTTGGTGCCCTTGACGATCTGCGCGACACCAGCGTTGCCGTTGCCTCCCTGCTCCGAAGCAGGCCACGCCACCGTCTTGTCCGTGCCGAGCTTCCACGACGTCGGTGCGGCCTTGGTCAGGTACTTCGTGAACTGCGCCGTCGTCCCGGAGCCGTCGGAACGGTGAGCGACGGTGATCGAGGTGCTCGGCAGGCTCACGCCCGGGTTGTCCGTCTTGATCGCCGCGTCGTCCCAGGTCTTGATCGTCCCCTGGAAGATCCCGGCAATCGTGTCCGCCGACAGTTGAAGCTTGTCGACCCCAGAGACGTTGTACGAGATCGTGATCGGCGCGCCCACCGTCGGGAAGTACAAGAAGGGTCCCTTGTAGCTCGCCGCATCCGCGGGCTTGACCGTGCTGTCCGATCCGGCCCACTGGACCAGGCCGGCCTGGAGGTCGGTCTGGCCCTTGCCCGAGCCGCCACCCGCATACGTGACAGTGACCGCGGGCTGTTCGCCCTTGAAGCCTTGGATCACCGTCTCGTCGTAGGCCTGTTGGAACGTCGATCCGGAGCCGTTCAGCGTCGCCGATGCCAGCTGCTTGGTCTTGGCGGTCGTGGTGCCGGTGTCGCTCTTCTTGGTGCTGCTGCTACCACAGGCCGCGGCCACGAGGCCGAAGACCAGCAACAACGCCAGCGTCCACCGCGCGCGCGGCGAGATTCGATTCATGATTGGGGTGTCCTCCCGAGTGGGGATCTGGAGACGGTGCGCCAAGTGGGCACGGCTCGGGATCGTAGGAACGCGGGTTGACTCCGGGGTGGCCGCTCAGTAGCGCGCAGGTGAACAGGACGTGTATTCGGATGAACGGCCGCCCTCACTCGCGAGGGACACCCACCAGGAGGGCCCAGTGCCTGGCCAGGGGGTGAACAACGAGGGAACAGTGACGGTCAGAACCCGACAATGCTTCCTCCCGGCAAATCGTGGGACGATGATGCCGTCGTAGGCACCCCTTCGGAGGTCGAGTGAGCGTTTCAGAGGCCACGGGCGATGAAGCTCGCAAGACGCTCCGGGAGGAGCTCGATGAGGTCCGCAGTGACATCATCCGCCTGGCCGCGCTGACCACCGAGGCGATCGCGGCGGGCACCCAGGCATTCCTGGACGGGGACCTCGTCATGGCGGAGTCCGTCGTCGAAGGTGACGACCGCGTCGACGAGCTCTACCACCAGGTCGACGATCGCCTGTTGCTGATCCTGGCCACCCAGTCGCCCGTGGCGGTCGACCTCCGGGCCGTCGTCACGATGATGCGGATCAACCACGAGCTCGAACGCGACGCCGACCTCATGGTCAACGTCGCCAAGACCACCCGGCGCATCTACCCCCACGAGCTCGACCCGAAGGTCCGGGGCATCATCGACCGGATGGGGGTCCAGTCCTCCAACCAGACCCGCCTGGCCATCGACGCGTTCGCCGACTCGGACCCGTCATGGGCGGCGGCGCTGAGTGACATGGACGACACGATGGACGAGCTCACCAAGAGCTTGTTCCGCCACATCCTCGCCTGGGGCGCGTCGGACGAAGCCACGGTGCTCCAGGCGGTGCAGGTCGCGCTGGTCGCCCGCCACTACGAGCGCATCGCCGACCACGCGGTCACGATCGCCGAGCGGGTGCAGTTCATGGTCACCGGCACGCACCCCGGCACCGCCGAGGACACCGACCTCCGGATCTGACCGGGCCGGTCGGCTGCCGCGAGCGTCAGGTCGCGGGGGTCTCCTCGTAGCCGAGGTCCCAGTCGAGGATCAGGTTCTCGCGCTCGGCGTCGCGCATGACCCGCTCGCGGTTGCGGCGGAACTGCGGATCGTGGGGCGGGAGCAGCTGGAGCCGGGCCAGCGCTCGCTGGCGGAACTCGTCCACGAGCTGGCGTTCGCCGAACACGCCTTGGACCTCCCAGTGCGGGGCCACCGGGCCCAGGTAGACAACGCGGACGTGTCCGACCGGGGGAAGCTGCTGCTCGAGCTCTTCAGGTTGCTGGGCCATGCGTGGGGCTCCTCGGAGAAGTTGGGCCGGGCCGCAGCGTAGTGCCCCGGCCCTCGTTCCCGGCCTTCGGCGTTGCCGCGCGGGCGGGTCAGCCCGCGGTCGTCGGGCGCACCCCCAGGGTGACGGAAACGGTCGTGTTGGAACCGCCGCGCTCGATGAGGACGTCGATCTTGTCACCGGGCTTGGACTTGCGAACCTCGACCGCGACGTCGTCCGGGGTCTGCACTGCCTTGCCGCCGACCTCCAGGATCACGTCGCCGACCTTGAGCCCCGCGTCCGCCGCGCCGGACCCCGCGGTGACCCGCCGGATGACCGCCCCGGTCTGGGTCTTCAGGTTCAGCTCCTTGGCCACTGCAGGCGTGACCTCCTGGGTCACCACGCCGAGGAACGGAGTCTTGACCTCCTTGCCGAGACGGAGGTCGTCGATGACGGCCTTCGCCGCGTCGATGCTGATCGCGAAGCCGACGTTCTGCGCCTGGGTGGGATCGGCGATCGCGGTGTTGATGCCGACGACCTCACCGTCGGAGTTCACGAGTGGACCACCGGAGTTACCGGGATTGATGGCCGCGTCCGTCTGCAGGACGCTGAAGAGCGTCGCGCCACTCTCCTCCGGCACGGTGCGGCCCTTGGCGGAGATGATCCCCCGCGTCACGCTGAGCCCGCCTTCCAGCGCCAGCGCGTTCCCGATGGCGATCACCTCGTCGCCGACCTGGAGCTTGTCGGAGCTTCCGAGCTTCGCCACCGGGAGACCGGTCGCGTCGACCTTCAACACTGCGAGGTCGTTGTCCGAGGATCGTCCGAGGATCTTGGCCTTCCGGCTCGTGCCGTCGGTGAACGTCGCCTCGATCTGCCCGCCCGCGTCGGCCACGACGTGGTTGTTCGTGACGATGATGCCGTCGGGCGAGACCACGAACCCGGTGCCGGCACCGCCACCTGCGTTCTGGTCGCCGGAGACCGCGCCGCCGGTGCGGATCGCAACCACCGCGGGCTCGACCTTCTGGAGGATGCCCTGGACGTCATGGACCTCCGCGATCGACGAGGTGTTGCGCGCACTCCCGCTGCTCGACCGCACGATCACCGTGCGGGTGCTCGAGTCGTCCTTCGTCGCGAGGTAGACACCGCCCGCCGTCGCACCTCCGAAGAGCGCACCGATCAGCGCGCCGGCGACGAACTGCTTCCACGCGCCGGGCCGCCTCGGTCCCGCGCTCGGAGGTTGTGGCGGCGGACCGGCTGGACCGCCGGGACCGCCGGGACCGGCAGCGGTCGGCCACGGCGGCGGGCTCCCCGAATCGGCCGGCGGGGACACCGGCGCCGTGAGCGTGGCCTCATCCGGGGTCGGGTCGACCAGCACCGCGGAAGGCGGCTCGGGCACCTCGGTCGGCTCTTCGGGGGTGGACAGGTCGCTCACGTGCTCCTCCGGCAACGGTGTGGGGTCCTCGTCGGGGCGTTCAGTCGTCATCTCCAACGCCTCCCATTTGCCAAGGGTTCCAGCGCTACCTGAGACCAAACTGAGAGCGGTTCGGGGAACCAACTCGCATCCCCTACCGTTGCATTCACCAAATGGATGACTACCCGCTTCCGACCTACGACGCCGAGCACGTGTGGATGCTCGATGGCCACTGCCGCGGTCGGGACCCGTCGTTCTTCTTCCCGTCCGACGGCGTGGGTGTCGAGCATGCACGCAGAGTCTGCGCCGGTTGCCCGGTGCAGAGCGAATGCCTGGAGTACGCGCTGCAGTACCGGATCGAGCACGGGGTCTGGGGTGGCGCCTCCGAGCGCGAGCGACGCCGCATCCTGCGGTCCCGCCGGGTCGCTAACCCCAGCTGAACGGCGCGGTCACGAACCGGCTGACGTGCTCGAGGAGACCCGAGTCACCGGAGGCGGAGAAGCCGCCGGTCACCGCGGCCACCTCGTCGAGGGGTGCGTCGGTCACGCAGGTGTACGTGACGTCGTCCTTCGTCCAGACCACTGCGGCGCCCGCGGCCGTCCGGTAGACCCGCGCCTGCACACCGCCGAGCTTGACGGTGC